>NZ_AEIQ01000065.1:0-59557 GCF_000152185.1 Dermacoccus sp. Ellin185
GGCCGCGGCGATCTCGTCGCCGCCGAGCCAGCGGGCCTCGTCGTCGACGGTGCGCAGCGCGCGGTTGACCGGGTCGAACAGCCACGTCGCCTCGCGCTGACGGCCGCCTGCGGGGAAACGCACGATGACGGTCCAGTGCGTGTCGTCGTTCTTCCAGCTGTCCCACACGACGCGCTCGGCCTCGACGCCGCGTTCGGCGAGACGGCGGTCGGCGCGCTCGCGAAGCGTCGTCGTCTCACCGCGACCGAACAGTTGCACCCTCTGGGCAAGTTCGGAGACGTAGTCGCGCTCGGCGCGGATCGGGCCCTCGTAGCGCTGCACCTTCTCGAGCGACCAGCCGGCGCGCTCGGCGATCTCCTCGAGCGGCACGCCGCCGCGGATGAGGCCCTGCACGTCGCGCGGACGCAGCGGGTTCTCCTGCTTGGCCTGGCCGTCGGCGCTGGCCGGCTCACGACGATCGCGCCGGATCGTCGTGCGCAACTCGTCGGTGATGGCGAGGGTGAAGCGCCCGCCGTCACTGTCGGCGAGCAGGAGGTTCGCCCCGTCTTCCGCGACCCCCACCAAACGCAATTCCTGCACGACGAACTCCATCCGTAACCAGACCTTGGGCGTTACCCTGCCATGCTCCCACGAACGATTCCGGGAGGCCGCCCCGCCCGCGATAGCGTGTCGCCTGCCATGGTGCTCACGCAAAGCCACTCGTTGCAGCTCGTCCTCGACCTCGTCGGCGTCTTCGTCTTCGCCCTGTCGGGCGGGCTCGTCGGGGTGCGCAAACGCCTCGACGTACTCGGCGTCATCGTCCTCGCCGGCATGTCAGGCCTCGGCGGCGGGGTGCTGCGCGACCTGCTCATCGGCCAGACGCCGCCCGTCGGCGTCAGCGACTGGCGCCTCATGGGCGTCTGCGTGCTCGCCGGCATCTGTGCGTTCGTCCTGCACCCCGAGGTGAGCCGCATCGCGCGCCTCGTGCGCATCCTCGACGCCGCGGGCCTCGCCCTGTTCTGCGTCGCCGGATCGATCAAGGCGCTGTCGTACGGGATGGGTGCGACGACGTCGATCTTCGTCGGCGTGCTGACGGCCGTCGGCGGCGGGCTCATGCGTGACGTCATCGTGGGCCAGGTCCCCGAGGTGCTGCGCCGCGAGTTGTACGCGGTGCCGGCGCTGCTCGGTTCGTCCCTCGTCGTCGTGGCCCACGAGAGCCACCACTACAGCGTGCCCGTACTGTGGTGCTGCGTCGTCATCGTCTTCGTGCTGCGCATCGTGGCCGTCATCCTCGACCTCAACGCGCCGCAGCCCCTTCGAACAGGAGATCGCCCATGACCGAAGCGAACGCCCTCGAGCCCTACGACGCGGTGCTGCTCGCGTCGTTCGGCGGCCCTGAGAAGGCCGACGAGATCATGCCGTTCCTGCGCCGCGTGACGGCCGGGCGCGGCATCCCCGACGAGCGGCTCGCCGACGTCGCGCACCACTACGAGATCATGGGTGGGCGCAGCCCCATCAACGATCAGAACCGTGCCCTCATCGCGGCGCTGCGCGCCGAGTTCGAGCGTCGCGGCATCACGACGCCGATCGTGTGGGGCAACCGCAACTCCGAACCGTTCCTCGCCGACACGCTGCGCGAGGCGTACGCCGACGGCGCGCGCCGCGTCGTCACGCTGACGACGAGCGCCTACTCCTCCTACAGTTCGTGCCGTCAGTACCGTGAGGATCTCGCGGCGGCCTCGCACGAGTTGTCCGAGGACGGCAGCGTCCCCGAGGGCGCCTTGAGCATCGACAAGGTGCGGCAATTCGCGACGCACCCGAGCTTCGCGCGCACCAACACGCGCCTCGTGACGGACGCCCTGCGTGAGTTCGCGGGCGTTCCCGACGAGCAGGTGCAGGTCGTGTTCGTCACCCACTCGATCCCGCTCGCGATGGACGACACCTCCGGCCCCGGTGACGGCGACGGCAACCTGTACTGGCAGCAGCACGACGAGCTGGGCGCGGCGATCCTCTCGGAGGCCAATGCGACGCTGTCACGCGAGCTCGAGGGCGCGCTCGTGTACTGCTCGCGTTCGGGCCCGCCAACGCAGCCGTGGCTCGAACCGGACATCAACGACCACCTCGAGAACCTCGCCGAGCGGGGCGTGACGCACGTCGTCGTCGCGCCCATCGGGTTCGTCTCCGACCACATGGAGGTCGCGTTCGACCTCGACACCGAGGCCGCCGAGACCGCCGAGCGCCTGGGGCTGACGATGCGTCGCGCGCCGACGGTCGGCATCGACCCCGAGTTCGTCCACGGTCTCGTCGACCTGCTCGAGGAACGCGCCGCGGAGGCACGCGGCGAATCGCCCGAGCACCCCGCGTGGCCCGGCGAGGCGCGACCCAGCGTCTGCGAACCCGGCTGCTGCCCCAACCTGCGCGCCGCGAAACCCGCGCTGTGCGGTCGGGACTGATGCGATGAGCGAACAGGCCGGCGAGCACGGCCTCGGCGCGCTGACGCACCTCGTGCCGGACGTCGCGACCCTGCGCGCGTTGCGTGCTCTCGCGTTCGACCTCGCGTGCGAGGCAGGCGAGCTCATCGTCGACGAACGCCCCGACATCCTCGGCGTCGCCGACACGAAGTCGAGCGAGGTCGACGTCGTCACCGTCATGGACCGTCGCAGCGAAGAACTGCTGCGCGCGCGCATCGCGGCGGCGCGCCCCGACGACGCCATCCTCGGTGAGGAGGACGGCGCGAGCGCCGGCACGTCCGGGCTGACGTGGGTCATCGACCCGATCGACGGCACCGTCAACTACCTCTACGGCCACCCGTTCTACGCCGTCTCCGTCGCCGTGTGCGTCGGCGACACCGCCCGCGAGGGCGCGTGGCTGCCCGTCGCGGGCGCCGTCGCGGTGCCGGAGCTGGATCGCACGTACGTCGCGGGCCACGGCCAGGGCGCCGAGGTCGTCGACCGGGCGGGACGGCGACGCCCGCTCGCCGTCAGCGGGTGCAAGCGACTCGAGCTTGCCCTCGTCGGCACCGGGTTCGGCTACGAGGCCGACAAACGCCGCGAGCAGGGGCAGATGCTCGCATCGTTGCTGCCGCAGGTGCGTGACGTGCGTCGCGCCGGCGCGGCCGCCATCGACCTGTGCTTCGTCGCCGAGGGCATTCTCGACGCGTACTACGAGTCGGGGATCAACGCCTGGGATCAGGCCGCCGGCCAGGTCATCGCAACCGAGGCGGGCGCTCTCATGAGCGGCATGCCCGGGCTACCCGCGGGTAAGACCATGGCCGTCGCGTCGACCCCGAAGATTCACGAGGCGCTTCGCGGTTGCCTTTTCCCCGCGGCACGTTAGTATGCGGGCACAAAATGGCTCAGCCGCGCGTTACAGCGGGGAATCAAGTGATGGGGGCGCTTCGCCCACCCTCACGCACGCAGCGAAGAAAGAACACTGATGGCAACTGATTACGATGCCCCCCGCAAGAACGACGACGACGTCAACGAGGATTCGATCGAGGAGCTGAAGTCCCGGCGCACCGACAAGTCGTCCGGCAGCGTCGACGTCGACGAGACCGAGCACGCCGAAGGCTTCGAGCTGCCGGGAGCCGACCTGTCCGGCGAAGAGCTGTCCGTCCGCGTCCTGCCGCGTCAGGCCGACGAGTTCACCTGCAGCAAGTGCTTCCTCGTCCACCACCGCAGCCAGCTCGCCGAGGAAGACGGCGGCCTGCCGGTCTGCAGCGACTGCGCCTGAGGATGAGTGCCGCCGAAGCCCTGCACGTCGAGGTGCTCCAGCTCGACGCCGGTCTCGAGCCGCCCGCGTACGCCTACGACGGCGATGCGGGCGCGGACCTGCGTGCCCGCATCGGCCTGACGCTCGCGCCCGGCCACCGTGCGCTCGTCCCGACGGGCGTTGCGCTCGCACTGCCGCCTGGCTGGGCCGGTTTCGTGCACCCCCGCTCGGGGCTCGCGGCGCGCCACGGCATCACGGTGCTCAACGCACCGGGCGTCGTCGACTCGGGGTATCGCGGCGAGATCCAGGTCAACCTCATCAACACCGACGCGCGCGAGTCCTTCACGATCTCGCGCGGCGATCGCATCGCCCAGCTCGTCATCCAGCGCGTCGAGCACGTGGTGTTCGAGCACGTGGAATCGCTGACGAGCACGCAACGCGGTGAATCCGGCCACGGCTCCAGCGGTGGTTTCGACACGGGGCGCGCGCCCCAGCGAGAGGGAAAGTGAACATGGCCGTTTTCGGACGACGCAAGAAGGGCGCCGACGCGGCGAAGGACGCTGCGACGAGCGAAGAGGTCGAACCGACCACGACCGCTGACGACGCTTCCACGGACGTTGATGACCTCGACGCCGGCGACCTCGATGCCGACGCTGTCGACCTCGACGAGCCGAGCGCCGAGGACGACGAGGCTGCGCGCCGACGCCGTTCGAAGCTGCGTCCGCGGGAGGAGGTCGACCTGAGCGACGGCCCCTACGACTCCGCCTCGGCCCCGACGCGCGATGAGATGGACTTCGGTTCACTGCGCCTCGTGCCGACCGAGGACATCGAGCTGCGCCTCGACGTCGACGAGACGTCCCAGACCCTCACGGGCATGACGGCCGTCTTCGGCGAGGCCGGCACGTCCGCGGTGCAGTTGCAGGTGTTCGCCGCGCCCAAGACGACGGGCGTCTGGTACGGCATCCGGCGCGAGATCGCCGAGGCGATCGTCGCCGGCGGAGGCACGGCCGAGGAGGTCGACGGACCGCTCGGCACGGAACTGCACGTGCGGATGCCCGGCCAGGGACCCGACGGACGCACGACGTTCTCGCCGGCTCGTTTCGTCGGCGTCGACGGCCCGCGCTGGTTCCTGCGCGCCGTCCTCTCCGGTGACGCAGCCACTGACGACGACGCCGCAGCCCGCGCGATGGAGTTCGTCCGCACCGTCGTCGTGCACCGTGGTTCCGACCCGCGCGCCCCGCGCGAACTGCTCGAACTGACGTTGCCGCCCGAGCTCATGGCGCAGGCTCAGGCGAGCGCGCAGGAGCACGAACAGCACACCGACGCCCCCACCGTCGGCCCCCTCGAGCGCGGCCCGGAGATCGCGGAGACCCGCTGATGCGTCCGTGGCTCGCGCGCCGCGTCGCGCCCACCGGGTTGCGACGCCGCGTCGAGCGTCGGCGAGGCTCGCACCGCCTCGACTCGCCACCGGAACGCGAACCGGCGTCGATGCCGGGCCTCGCGCCGGTGCGCACACCGCGCGTCGTCGAGGGCGTCATCGCCTCCGTCGACGAGCGAGCCGCGGGCGATCACGTGCCCGCCGTCGTCGCCCAGGTCCGCGAGGCGGACGGCGACGAGGTCGCGCTCGTGTGGTTGGGCCGACGCCACATCGGCGGTATCGAGCCCGGTGTTGCCGTGCGGGCGTGCGGTCTCGCCGCGACGCATCGCACCCGGCCTGCCATCTTCAACCCCGCGTACGAACTGGTGCCGAGCCCACGCACCGAGGAGCAGCCGTGAACGCACCGAACACCGTCGAGGCCGTCATCCGCGAGCGGTTGTCGAGCGCGATGGGCGGCTGGCGCGGCTCCTGCGAGGCCGCCCTGCCGACCGTCGCCTTCGTCATCGTGTGGACGGCGACGAAGAACCTCAACGCCGCGTTGCTGGCCGCCGGGGCCGTTCTCGTCCTCGCCGCGCTGCTGCGTCTCGTGCAGCGTCAGACGCTGAGGTTCGTGCTCATGGCTGCGTTCGCGACGGCCCTCGCGGCGTTGCTCGCGAAGCGCTCCGGGCACGCCTCCGACGTGTTCCTGCCGGGGCTCATCCAGGGCGGCGTCATGCTCGCGATCAGCGTGCTGTCGATCGCCGTGCGCTGGCCGCTCGTGGGCTTCATCGTCGCGGGCGGCGACCCGAACCTCAAGGACGACCCGACGGCATGGCAGCGCAGCCGCTCGATGGTGCGCGTCTGCACGCGCCTGACGTGGGTGTTCGCCGCGCTGTTCGCGATCCGTCTCGCCGTCATGGTGCCGCTGTACCTCGCCGACGACGTCACCGCGCTCGGCGTCTGCAAGATCGTGCTCGGTTGGCCGCTGTACCTCGCGGCGCTCGGGCTCATGGTGCTGCTGCTCGTCAAGGGTGAGACGCCGCTCGAGTCGCACGACCCGCTGCTGCACGACGACCCCGAGGGCCACGAGCGCCTTGAACACGCCGAGCACACGGGGCTCGTCGAGAACAACGCGCGCGCCGAGAACATCGCCTGCGGTGAGAACCTCGGGCGCGGGCAGCACAGCGGGCCCGTCGAGACCGACGAGGGTCGCTGACGCGAGCCCAGATCGGCCTCAGGCCTGCGGGTCGGAGTGCACCGTCGAGATCTCCTCGGGGCGCCGGCCCGTCAGCGTCGCCGCGAGCTCGCGCTCGGCCGACGGGGTCGCGAGGAACAGCAGTTCGTCGAGGGCATGCAGGGTGTCGTGGGGGCTCGGTGCGATGGGGAGCTGGTCGCGGATGATGCCGACGAGCACGCAGTCGGCGGGCAGGTGCACCTCGTCGACGCGGCTGCCGACGAACGGCGCGTGAGCGGGCAGCGTCAGCTCGACCATCGTCGCCTTGCCCTGCTGGAACTCGAACAGGCGCACGAGGTCACCGACGCTGACGGCCTCCTCGACGAGCGCCGTCATGAGCCGCGGCGTCGAGACGGCGACGTCGACGCCCCAGCCGTCGTCGAACATCCACTCGTTCTTCGGGTTGTTGACGCGTGCGACGGTGCGCGGCACGCCGAACTCGGTCTTGGCGAGCAGAGAGACGACGAGATTGACCTTGTCGTCACCGGTCGCGCAGACGACGACGTCGGCTGCCTCGAGCTGGGCCTCGTGCAGCGTCGTGACCTCGCACGCGTCGGCGAGCAGCCAGGTGGCCTCCGGAATCGACTGCACGCGGGACTCGCGAGCGTACTTGTCGATGAGTAGCACCTGGTGGTCGTTGAGCAGTAGTTCGCGGGCGATGGAACGTCCGACGCTGCCTGCTCCGACGAGGACGACGCGCATGCTGGGCCTTTCGGTTCGGATCGGACGGGCGGCGGGTCGACTCAGGGCCGGCGGGTCGTCGGGTTGGACGCTTCTGCATGTCCGGACGACGCGGTTCCTGACGACGCAGGGCGCACACCCGTGATGCTCGACGGCGGTGCCGCGAGCACGGCCTCGACACGCTCGACGTCGCGGGTGGCGAGGACGAGATGCACGGTGTCGCCGTCCTGATGCACGAGATCCTCGCGTGGCAACAGCGCCGTGCCGGTGCGCGCGACGTACGCGACGCGCGTGCCCGTCGCGGCTTCGAGGTCGCGGTAGCGGGTTCCGATCCACGCGGCGTCCACGGGCATGTCGACGATGCTGACGCTGCCCGTACGGTCCTGGTGGACCGTGACGGCCTGCTGCGGTACGAGCCGCCGCATCACCTGGTCGGCGGCCCAGCGCACCGTCGCGACGGTGGGGATGCCGAGGCGCTCGTAGATCTCGGCGCGGCCCGGGTCGTAGATACGGGCGACGACGTGGTCGACGCCGTACGTCTCGCGCGCGACGCGTGCGGCGAGGATGTTCGAGTTGTCGCCGCTGGACACGGCGGCGAACGCATACGCCTGCTCGATGCCCGCGGCGACGAGGGTGTCGCGGTCGAAACCGATGCCGACGACACGCCTGCCCTCGAACGAGCTCGGCAAGCGACGGAACGCCGCCTCGTCGCGGTCGACGACAGCGACGGAGTGGCCGGCGTCCTGGAGGTTGCGCGCGAGGTAGGAGCCGACGCGACCGCAACCCATGATGACGTAGTGCACGCTTCGACCTTATCGAAGCCGTGTCCATCCGAGCCAAGCCCACCTTCGTTGCGTTTCGCGGCGACGACAGGAACCCTGGGGCGTATGGCAACCTCTCGCACCGCACCCGGGCGCCGCAGCGCGCAGAACCGTCGACGCACCCGCAAGGGCACTGCGATGGAGGGGCAGCGCCTCGAGCTCGACGTCGAGAACGTCGCGCACGGTGGTCACTGCGTCGCGCGTCACGACGGGCGCGTCGTGTTCGTGCGTCACGCGCTGCCGGGGGAGCGCGTCGTCGCGCGCATCACGGACGGCACGAGCGAGTCCAAGTTCCTGCGCGCCGACGCCATCGAGATCCTCAACGCCTCACCGGATCGGGTGACGCCGCCGTGCCCGTTCTCCGGGCCGGGCCTGTGTGGGGGCTGCGACTGGCAGCACGCGAGTCTCGACGCGCAGCGCCGCCTCAAGGCCGACGTCGTGCGCGAACAGCTCGCCCGCATCGCGAAGCTCGATGTCGACGCACGCTTCCCCGACTTCACCGTCGAGGCCCTGCCCGGTGACGGCCCGATAGCCGAAGGTCTGCGCTGGCGCACCCGCCTCGAACTCGCCGTCGACGGTGGCGTGGCCGGACTGCGTGAGCACCGCTCGCACCGCCTCGTCGTGATCGACGACTGCCTCATCGCCGATGCCGGGTTCACACCCGCCCTGCACGAACGCTTCGACGCCGGCGTCACCGGGTTCGACCTGGTGCGCCCGAGTGTCGGCGACGACATCATCGGCATCGAACTGCCTCAGCCGAAGGGTGAGACGACGCCGACCGTCCGCGAGGTCGTCGAATCGGCGCACGGCAGTGCGGAGTTCGACGTCAGTGCCCGCGGTTTCTGGCAGGTCCACCCGGGCGCCGCGGCGACGTTCCTCGACGCCGTCATCGACGAGACCGACCCGCAGCCGGGGGAGAGCGCCCTCGATCTGTACTGCGGTGTCGGCCTGTTCACGCGGGCGCTCGCCGACCTCGTCGGGCCTGACGGGCGCGTCGTCGGTGTCGAAGCCGACGCGGACGCAGTCGACCACGCGCGCACCAACATGGGCGGTGCGCGCCACGTCGACCTCGTCACCTCACCCGTGGAGAAGGCGCGCCTGCCGCTGGAGCGCGCCGACGTCGTCGTCCTCGACCCACCGCGCGCCGGTGCCGGACGCGATGTCGTCGCGACGATCGTCGGCCTCGCACCGCGCGTCGTCACGTACGTGGCGTGCGACCCGGCGGCACTCGCGCGCGACCTCGGCTACTTCGTGTCGCACGGGTACGAGCTGACGAACCTGCGCGGCTTCGACGCGTTCCCGATGACGCAGCACGTCGAGTGCATCGCGACGCTGCGTCCGCGGGGTTGATCGTCAGCCGTTCTTCGGCGCGCACGCAGTGAGCAGGAACAGGCGCGACCAAGTGTGCGCACGGGCAGACAGGCGCGTCGGATCGGCCTACGATCGATCGTGAGAGCGGCGTCACGACGGGGCTGTCGAAGTTAGGCATGCCTTTGCTGAGGCCCGTTCCCGGCGTGTGATTTGATTATCTTGACGTCAAGATAAATGACGCGGGACGCGTGCCCGAGGGGTGCGTGCCCAGGCAACAGACGAAGGAGTCGGCGTGAGTCAGAGCACGGACAGCTTCGGAGCAAAGGGCAGCCTTGAGGTTGGCTCGAACAGCTACGAGATCTACCGCATCAACACGGTCGAGGGCAGCAAGAACCTCCCGTACAGCCTCAAGGTTCTCCTCGAGAACCTGCTGCGCACCGAGGACGGCGCGAACGTCACGAAGGAGCAGATCGCTGCTCTGGGCAACTGGGACGAGAACGCCGACCCCGACACCGAGATCCAGTTCACGCCGGCGCGCGTGATCATGCAGGACTTCACCGGTGTTCCCTGTGTCGTCGACCTCGCCACGATGCGTGAGGCCGTCGGCGACCTCGGCGGCGACCCGGCGAAGATCAACCCCCTCGCCCCGGCCGAGATGGTCATCGACCACTCCGTCATCATCGAGGACTTCGGCAACCCGCAGGCGTTCGAGAAGAACATCGAGATCGAGTACCAGCGCAACGAGGAGCGATACCAGTTCCTGCGATGGGGCCAGACGGCGTTCAACGAGTTCGCGGTCGTCCCGCCGGACACGGGCATCGTCCACCAGGTCAACATCGAGCGCCTCGCCCGCACCGTCATGGTGCGCGAGGGCAAGGCCTACCCCGACAGCTGCGTCGGCACCGACTCGCACACGACGATGGTCAACGGCCTCGGCGTGCTCGGCTGGGGCGTGGGCGGCATCGAGGCCGAGGCGGCCATGCTCGGCCAGCCAGTCTCCATGCTCATCCCGCGCGTCGTCGGCTTCAAGCTGACGGGCTCGACGAAGCCGGGCGTCACAGCCACGGACGTCGTCCTCACGATCACCGAGATGCTGCGCAAGCACGGCGTCGTCGGCAAGTTCGTCGAGTTCTACGGCGACGGTGTCGCCGAGGTTCCGCTCGCCAACCGCGCGACGATCGGCAACATGAGCCCCGAGTTCGGTTCGACGTGTGCGATCTTCCCGATCGACGACGTCACGCTCGACTACCTGCGCCTGACGGGCCGTGACGACGAGCAGGTGGCTCTCGTCGAGGCCTACGCCAAGGAGCAGGGCCTGTGGCACGACCCGAGCAACGAGCCCCGCTTCTCCGAGTACCTCGAGCTCGACCTCGGCGACGTCGTCCCGTCGATCGCCGGCCCGAAGCGCCCGCAGGACCGCATCATCCTGTCCGAGTCGAAGAAGACGTTCCGCGAGCAGCTGCCGAGCTACACCTCGGGTGTCGAGGGCAACGGCGTCGAGGGCACGACGTTCCCGGCCTCCGACCCGATGCAGCCGGGCAGCGACGAGCAGGCCGACAACTCCACGCCCGTCACGCCCGTCGAGGCCGCGGTGCCGTCGGCCGAGGGCCGTATCTCGAAGCCGGTCGAGGTGAAGATGAACGACGGTCGCTCGTTCACGCTCGACCACGGTCACGTGGCGATCGCCTCGATCACGTCGTGCACGAACACGTCGAACCCGTCGGTCATGATGGCCGCCGGTCTGCTCGCGAAGAAGGCCGCCGACAAGGGTCTGACGCGCAAGCCGTGGGTCAAGACGTCGATGGCGCCCGGCTCGAAGGTCGTCACCGCGTACTACGACGCCGCCGGTCTGTGGGAGAGCCTCGAGAAGGTCGGCTTCTACCTCGTCGGTTACGGCTGCGCGACCTGCATCGGTAACTCGGGTCCGCTCGAGCAGGAGATCTCGGACGCGATCAACGCGAACGACATCACCGCGACGGCCGTCCTGTCGGGTAACCGCAACTTCGAGGGCCGCATCAGCCCCGACGTCAAGATGAACTACCTCGCCTCCCCGCCGCTCGTCATCGCCTACGCGCTGGCCGGCACGATGGACTTCGACTTCGAGAACGACGCCATCGGCAAGGACGACGACGGCAACGATGTGTTCCTCAAGGACATCTGGCCGTCCGCCGAGGAGGTCGACGCCGCGATCAAGGGCGCGATCAAGAAGGACCTGTTCACGAAGGAGTACGCCGACGTCTTCGCCGGTGACGAGCGCTGGCAGAGCCTGCAGACGCCCGAGGGCAAGACCTTCGCGTGGGACGAGAAGTCGACGTACGTGCGCAAGCCGAACTACTTCGACGGCATGAAGATGGAGACGACGCCGGTCACCGACATCAAGGGCGCTCGCGTGCTCGCGAAGCTCGGCGACTCCGTCACGACCGACCACATCAGCCCGGCCGGCAACATCAAGGCCGACAGCCCGGCGGGCAAGTACCTCGCCGAGCGTGGCGTCGAGCGCAAGGACTTCAACTCCTACGGCTCGCGTCGCGGCAACCACGAGGTCATGGTGCGCGGTACGTTCGCGAACATCCGTCTGAAGAACCAGCTCCTCGACGGCGTCGAGGGCGGCTTCACGCGCAACTTCCTCAACGGTGGTGAGCAGACGACGATCTTCGAAGCGTCCGAGGCCTACCAGGAGGCCGGCGTTCCGCTCGTCGTCCTCGGTGGCAAGGAGTACGGCTCGGGTAGCTCGCGCGACTGGGCTGCCAAGGGCACGCGTCTGCTCGGCGTCAAGGCCGTCATCGCCGAGTCGTTCGAGCGCATCCACCGCTCGAACCTCATCGGCATGGGCGTGCTGCCGCTGCAGTTCCCGGCCGGCAAGACCGCGGACGACCTGGGCCTCGACGGCACCGAGACGTTCGAGATCACCGGCATCGAGGCGCTCAACGAGGGCACGACGCCGAAGACGGTCAAGGTCGTCGCGTCGAAGGACGGCGGCGAGCCGATCGAGTTCGACGCGGTCGTTCGCATCGACACCCCCGGTGAGGCCGACTACTACCGCAATGACGGCATCCTGCAGTACGTGCTACGCAACCTGGTGAAGAACGCCGCCTGAGCGATCTGACCCACCTGCACGAGCGACGCGGCCCGGTTCCCCTTCGGGGAGCCGGGCCGCGTCGTCGTGTCGAGCAACTTCCTGTTTCTGGCGCGGTAACGTCGTCGTCCATGCTGCATTGCTAGCAAGCTAACGAGGAGGGGTGATGGTCGAGGGTCGTCTGAAGAAGACACAGTTCAACGTCTACCTACCTGCCGACCTGGTTCGAGAGATCAAGCACCGCAGCATCGACGAGGGGCTGAGCCTGTCCGCCTTCGTCGGGCGCGTCGTGAGCGACTACCTCGAGGAGAAGCGATGAAAAGCAGGGCATGCAGCGCGTGGCGGTGAGGCAGATCGTGTTCACCGGCGATGTCGAGCGATGGAGTGACCTGGCGCGGGCCTTGGGAGGCGACCCGGTCGTGACCTCGCCCGAGTACGCCGAGTTCGAGATGCCGGGCGGTGGGTTGCTGGGCGTGCATGCCGCCTCCGACGAGGCGCCGGTCGGCTCCTGCGCGTTGCAGGTCGTCGTCGCCGATCTCGATGCCGCGCGCGGCGCCCTGGCCGCGGTGGGGGTTGGCGGAACGATGGTGACGGAGGACTTCGGCCGCGTGCTCGACGTGCACCGCGGCCCTGCGGGGCCGGACGTCGCCGTCGTCGAAGGACGGGTGCCGACGGGGCCGCGACGACCGGGTGCGCTCATGGTGACGCCGCTGTCGTTGGTCGGCGAGATTGACACGACCGTCACGGCGTTCGAGGCGTTGGGTCTCCACCCGGTCCTGCGCAGTGACGCGGGCACCTTCGTCGAGATGGTCGCGGCGGGCGGCGGCGAGGTGCTCGTCCACGAGGGGGAGGGCGGTGCCGCACTGTCGTTCCAGATCGACGCGCTCGACGATCTCGAGCGCCTGTGTCGCGAGGCCGGGGTGGAAGTCGAGATCGTCGACGAGACCTATGGGCGCACCGCGCTCATCAGCGCCCCCGACGGGCCTCGCGTCTGGGTGAACGAACGCCAGCGCGACTTCTACGGCTACGAACGACTCGCCGACGCTGCGTCCGTCTGAGGCCGCGGGCCCCTCGGCGGCGCGGGAGGTTGAGGTGATTCGCGCTCCATGGAGCGCGAATCACCTCAACCTTCGGGCGGGTTTCGTGCGGACACAGGTGCCGGAGTGCTCGGCGCCAGGGTCAGCCGCCGAAGTGGCGGCGCGGGTTGTCGACGAGCATTGTCGTGATCTGAGCATCCTCGACGCCGCGCTCACGCAGGGCCGGCAGGACGTCCTCGCTGATGTGGCGGTAGTTCCAGTTCGGCGCGGCCGCCTTGCGTGCCTCGGCGGGAAACCAGTCGATGGAACACGACGCGTCATGCGCGAGGACGACGCGCTCGGTGTACCCACGTCGGCACAATTCCGCGACGGTGTCGACGCGTTCTTCGAAGGGCAGCAACACGTCGAGGCCGAAGCGGTCCATGCCGAGGTAGCTGCCTGCGTCGGCGAGGCGGCACAGGTAGTCGAGGTCCGTCGAGTCGCCGCTGTGACCGATGATGACCCGGCTCAGGTCGGCGCCTTCCTCTGCCAGCACGCGTTGCGCGACGAGCCCCGATTCGCTCGCGGCGTGCGTGTGCACCGTGATCGGCGCGCCACTCTGCGCGCTCGTCGCGCCGACGGCACGCATGACGCGTTCGACGCCGGGCGTCAGGCCCTGCTCCTCGATGGCGCACTTGAGGAATGCGGCACGCACTCCGGTGTCCGCGATGCCGTCGTTGAGGTCCTTCAGGAAGAGCTGCACCATCGGCTCGGGCTGGTCGAACAACAGCCCCGGCCCGCTGTGGTGGAACTGGAACGGCACCTCGTTGTAGGTGTAGACGCCCGTCGCGACGAGGATGTTCAGCTTCACCTGCTGCGCGATGCGCTGCACTCGCGGGATGTAGCGCCCGAGCCCCAGCACGGTGGGATCCATGATCGTGTCGATGCCGAGCCCCTCGAGCTGCGTCAGCTGCTCGACGGCATCGGCGATCTGGGCATGCTCGTCCCACTCGGCGTAGTTGAGACGGTATTCCTCGTTCATCACGAAGATGTGCTCGTGGACGAGAGTCGCACCCATCTGCTCGACGTCGATGGGGCCGGTGACGGTCTGGACCTGCGTCATGGTGTTGCTCCTTCGTCGGTGGTCCACTCGATGGCGCGCTTGAGGATCTTTCCGGTGGCGCCCTTGGGCAGTGCGTCGTCGAAGCGGATGAGGTGGGGCACCTTGTACGCGGACAGCTGCTCCTTGAGCCACGCGCGCAGCTCGTCGGCGCTCAGTTCGCGCCCCGGCGTCAGGACGACGACGGCTGCGACCTCCTCGCCGTAGCGCTCGTCCGGCACGCCGATGACGGCTGCCTCGACGACGTCGGGATGGCTGTAGAGCACCTCCTCGACCTCCCGGGGGTAGACGTTGTACCCACCGCGGATGATGAGGTCCTTCGCCCGGTCGACGATCGCCAGGTAGCCTTCCCCATCGAGACGGCCCAGGTCGCCGGTGCGCAGCCAACCGTCGCTCAGATCCGCGGCGGTGGCCGCCTCGTTGTTCCAGTACCCCTTCATGACCGTCGGGCCCTTGACGAGCACCTGTCCGACCTCACCGACGGGCGCGCGGCCCCCGTCGAGGCTCTCGATGACGATCTCGGTGTCGGGCAGCGCGACGCCGACGGTGCCGGCGCGCTGCTCGATGCCGTCGCGGTGGTAGCTCGCGGCGCCCGTCGTCTCCGTCAGGCCGTACCCCTCGAGGATGGTGCAGGCGAAGCGACGCTCGAAGGCGGCGATGACCTCGACGGGCAGGCTCGCACCGCCGGAGGCCGCGAGGCGCAGGTCGGGGCAGTCCTTCGGCCCGAAATCGCCCTCGACGTGGACGAGGTAGTTCCACATCGTCGGCACACCCGCGACGACGTTGATCTCGTGGTCGCGGATCATCGCCAACATCGCGCGTGGTTCGAAGGGAGAGAGCACCGAGAACGACCCGCCGGCCAGCATGACGGTGTTCATGCACACGCACTGACCGAAGACGTGGAACAGGGGGAGCGCGGTACCGAACTTCTCCGTCGATGCGAAGTTCAGCTGCGTGATGAACGCGCTCGCCACAGCGAACAGGTTCGCCACCGTCAGCTGCACCCCCTTGGGGCGGCCGGTCGTGCCGGAGGTGTACAGCAGGATGGCCGTGTCGGCGTCAGCGCGCTCGACGGGTTCGTCGAGCGGGGCCCGCGTGGCGGCGTCGGCGCCGGCATCGAGGATGACGAGGTCCATCGTCAGCTTGCTCGCGACGCGTTCGCCAGCCGCGGCGCTCGCGTGCCACGCGACGATGTGCCGAGCGCCCGAGTCCGTCGCCACGTATTCGATCTCTGCGGGAGTGGACATGGTGTTGAGAGTCACCGCAATCGCCCCGACGGCCTGCGCGGCGTAGTAGGCGACGGCGAACTCCGGAACGGAGGGGGCGATGAGCAGGACTCGGTCGCCCTGGCTGATGCCGCGGTCACGTAGATGACCCGCGAACGCGGCCGCCTTGTCCCTCAGCGTGGCGTAGTTCCAGGTCGTGCTCGGGCTGCGAAGCGCGGGGCGCTCGGGTGCGCTCGTCGCGTGCGTCCAGATCGGGTCGGCCATGTTCGGCATGCGTCACCTCATGTCATCGTGATGTGAATCACGGTAGAGGTGAGAGGCCCCTCATGGGCGTTATTCGGCAGTTCGAGTGAGTCGGCAGGCGCGCGACGTGACGTCGCCGCCCCGGTGTTGCCCGGGAAACGGGGCGCCGATGTCGCGAAACCCGGGCACCATCGGCGCCGCCGATGGATCAGAGGATGCGACTCGTCAGCGTCACTCCGGGGCTGACGGCCTCGAGCGCCTCGCACAGGGCGTCGCGCACCTCGGTGGCGCGCTGCTCGCCGTCGCCGGGCTCGACGTCGAGGATGTCGCAGATGAAGATGGCGTTCGTCGTGTCGTCCGTCAGACGCGTGCGATAGCACTGACGCCAGTTCCAACGGCGGCAGGTGACGCCGGCGTCGTCCCGCCAGACGACTTCGCCGGCGTCGGGGTGCTCGAGCGTCTCGGCGCCCGAGGACATCGTCGAGAACTCCTCGTCGCCGGTGGCGCGCGTGAGGCGCAGCGGACCGTCGTAGGCGTCGAGATCCTCACCGCCGAGGGGCGTCTGGTGACGCACGGACACCGCGTTGTAGGCATCCGTCAGCGCGTTGACGCGGGGGAGGGCGTCGGCTCGGCGCAGCAGCGCCTCCGCCGAGTTGCGTGTGCGCTGCGGTTTCGCGCCGAACGCGCGGTAGGCGTCGCGCCAGGCCGCGATGTGCGGCAGTTCCTCGGGAGGGGTGTGCTCGAGCATGCCGCGTACGTGCTCCTCGGCGGCGAACAGCAGCGTCTCGCTCTCCTCGTTCGACGCACCGCCGTGCAGGCCCCGCGCGACGACGAGAACGGCACGGTAATCGGGGCGCAGTTCGCGCACGGAGTCATCGATGGAAGCGGCTTCGAGCCAGGCGTCGAAAGAAGTCATGGGCCCATTCTCGCGCGGACGGCACGACGCGTGGGTGCCCCCGGGTGGGGGTGTGTCTCGAGGCGGTGGCCGCACCGGTGCTGCCGCAGCGCGCCGCTGTCTCACGAGCGTGACGCACGATCCCGCGAGCCGCGGTGATGTGTGTCACACTCAAGAGGCAGATGGCGGGGCGGGCAGCGCGCCGACGAGTGACGGGGGAATTCTGCGATGCAGACACTGACGCGACGTGGCGCACTTCGACACGCCGGCCTCGCTGCGGCGACGACGGCCCTCGTGATCGAAGGGGCGCCGCAGGCTTTCGCAGCGGTTCCTGCGTCGAGGCAGGTGGCCCGTGCGGGGGCAACGTCGGTCCTCGTGCGACGGACGACCGCGACGCTTTCCTACCGCGTCAACGTGCGCGATCAGCCCACGCTGGAACCGCGCGCCCGGATCGTCGGGACGCTGGCGAGCACCACGACGCTGACAGGCTCTTACGACGCGAGCGGCCTGTGGTTCCGCATCGCCGAGGGTGCGTTCAAGGGGCGGTGGGTGACGTCCGCAGTCCTCGTCGCGACGACGGCGCGCGCGGTGAACGGCCGTCTGCCGATGTCGGCCGTCACGCGACTGCCGAGCTGGAGCGTCAACGTCAGCAACCTGCCGCACGAGCCGCGGTATCTCTCGCGCGCGGCGGCCGTCGGATATCTCGGACTGGCCGCGGCTTTCAAGGCTCGTTTCGGTGTGGCGCTGACGATCACCGAGGCCTACCGCACCCTGAGCCGTCAGCAGCTGCTCTACCGCACTCTCGGCTACCCCCGCGCGGCCGTCCCCGGCACCTCGAACCACGGGTTGGGCAACGCGATCGACTTCGGCATCGCCCGCACGAACGCGATCAACTCGCCTCTGTACTTCGGGCGTTCTTACGACGTGTGGCTGACGGCCAACTCCAAGCGCTGGGGATTCGACCGCCCCGACTACATGGATCGGCGCGGGTCCAACCCCGAGTGGTGGCACTACAACTTCGTCGGGTGACGACGGTGACGGAGGTCGCAACCGCTGGGTGAACCGCGCCGGCCATCAGCTGCTCGACGATTACGCGTCTGCACGAAGCATGTGCCGCACATTCGTCGTGCAGGTGCGTGATGCTCGAGCGGCTATCGGGGCGGGTGGCGGTTGCCGTCAGTCGACACGCGTCGGCCGCCAGCACCCGTGGGGTACCGGCGGCCGAGATGATGCGTGTGAGGCTGGCCGTAATCAGCCGTGCGGCGTCAGCGTCATGTTGATCGTGTTGCCGGGGCCGGCCACCTGGCTGTTGACGAGGCTCGTCGACAGGCCGCAGTTGGCGAAGTTCGGGATGGTGAACGTGCCCGAGAGGTTGATCGGGTCGAACAAGCCACCCTGCTTGCCCGTCACGGTCAGCGTGATGGGGCTGCTCGTGCGGCAGTTCTTGCCGACGAGGTTGATGAGGCCCTTACCCGTGGCCGAGACATCCTTGATGTGGAGGTTGACCTTCTGGGTCTGCACGATCTTGTGCGTGTTCGGGTCGATCGTTCCGACGGCCTTGCCGACGGGTTCCTGCGAGATCGTCGCGATGGCGATCTGCAGCTTGCCGAGCTTCACCGGCATCTTGAAGTCCTTGAGCATGATGTCGGAGCTCAAGTCACCCTTCTCGACGTGGAGGGTGGAGAAGGTGAAGCCGGTCGTCGTCGAGGACTGCCCGGACTTCTTGATCGTCGTCGTCGCCGACGTGTCGTAGCCGAGGTTCCAGATGGTGTCCTTCGTCGTGTCGCTCGTCGCGGCCTGCGCGCCGGGCGCAGCCATCGTGACGGTGCCGGCCACGGCGGTGGCGACGAGGGCGATCTTGGCGGTACGGCGTGTGGTGAACATGCTCATCCTTCGATAGTCGATGTGAACCGAGTCACGACGTTAACAAGATCATCACGGCGTCGCCACCGGTTCGAGCTGATTTCACCCACTCAACTTACTTTTTCGTAACCACCAACGTTACTTCCGCGTATCCACGCGGGGGCAAGAGTGACGAGGAGGCCCGCGACGCACAGCACGAGCGGGACGACGGCCGAACGGCCGAGCCACTGCGTCACGGTGGGCAGCCAGAACGGGTACAGGCCGGGCAGCACGACCGACGCCGAATAGACGCTGCCGTAGCCGCGCGAACGTCGCGACTCGGGGAAGTGTTCGGCGAGGTAGGCGCCGACCGGGCCGTAGGCGGAGACGGTGACGATCTGGACGGCCGCGGCGGCGATCGTCGTGGCGACGATGCTGCCCGATGACGCCGCATGCATCGCCGCGAGATAGGCGGCGGGGGCGGCGATGCAGGCCAGTGCTCCGAACGCCATGAAGAAGCGTGAACGGCCCACACGCGTCGAGACGGCACCCGCCGCGGCCATCGTCGGCGCACTGAAGGCCGTCGCGACGAGCATGACGAGCCCGACGTCATGGGGGGACAAGTGCGGGCGCAGCGAACTCGTCAGCACCGAGACGCCCATCATCGTGAACAACCACAACCCCGTCATGAGGGTGAACAATGCGGCCACGACACGGCCCGTCACGCGCTCTTCCTCGTCGTCGGTCGCGACGTGCGCGGCGGGATCGCGCTTGTCGGATTCGTGGGAAGAGTGGCTGTGACCTGCCGGCCCGGCGTGCGCTGACCTCGCGGTGAGGGCCAGGATCAACGGCAGGAGTGCGCCGACGACGAACAGCAGGCGCCACCCCCACGTGGTGTACGCGCCGCCGAGTGAGGCCGTCAGCATCATCGTGGCGGCAGCGATGGTGGCGTTCGCGAGGGGTGACATCGCCATGACGAGGCCGCTCAGGTGGCCGCGTCGTTGCGGCTCTGTGAGCGCGAGGGCGCGGGGGATGGCCGCGGAGTACTGCCCGCCGAGGAAGAATCCGGCGGCGAAGCGCAACGCCAGGAGAGCGGCCACGGCCCACGTCGAGGTGTGCAGGGGGAGCGTCACCATGAGGCCGGTGCACACGCTCAGGCCGAGCAGTGCGCCGCGTGACACGCGGGCTCGTCCGCGACGATCGGCCAGGGTGCCGAGGGCGAACGCCCCGAGGGGGCGGCCCAGGAGTGTCGCGGCGAAGACGAGGCCGTCGGGAATCGTCGAACGCGTCGACAGCACCCCACCCAGCGCAATGACGGGCAGGAAGATGTCGAACTGGTCGACGAAATTTCCGACGAGGGCGCTGCGGCGGGCCTCGCGCCGTTCTGGGGTGGCGGCGGCCGGCGCCAGGCGCGGCGCATCGTCGTGGGCAGGGGAAGGGGCAGGCGTCAGGGTAGACACGATCGAACACTCCCTACGGCGGCATGAACCGCATCAGGTTGGACGGTCGGCATGGCGATGCCCTCTCAGCCCGCGCCTCGGGCTCCCGTGTGACGGGCTCAGCATGCCACAGAGCACCCGGCTTCGGGGGAGTGCGTCGCGCCGGTCTGCGGGTCTCGTGGGGCGGTCATCAAATAGAACACGTGTTCGAACAATGGGGTACGCTGGGGTCATGTCGGACGAGGTGAACACCGGCCCTCCGGGCTGGCCGAAAGGTGTGCCGCCGCCGGGTGCGCCGGGGTGGCAGGAGGCGGCGACGCAGTGGCTGCTCGATCAGTGCCCCTCGGATTTTCGCGCCTACGACGCATGGCGCCGTCACCCGGTGGCGCTCGCTTGGGTGGCGACGTGGCATGTCGACGCTCAACTCGGCGCGATGCGCGAGTCATATCGCCGCATCCGCGTCGACCTCGCTGACGAGCTGCCACCGCGCGCGGTGCCGCAGGTGATGGAGCACCTGTCCGCGGAGGGGCTGCGGTTGCGTGCCACGGCGCGCGCCGTCCGTCTCGTGCACGAGGCGATGCGCGGCAAGACGTTCGTCCCTCGGCTGTGATGCGCCGGCGTTCGGGGCGGGTGCGTGGGCGGGCAGAGTCCCGGCCTTTGATCTCCGACGGCGCTACCGGCTCCGACGGGGGCGCGACGGGAGGGTGCCCACGCCCGCATGGCGGCTGCGCGGTCGACGACCTAGACTCAGGAGACTGCACTTTCGAAAGGCTGAGTGAGACGTGACGCTGCTGGAAACCATCTCGGGTCCGGACGATCTCAAGCGAATCCCCGCCGAGGAGCTCGACGCGCTCGCCGCCGAGATCCGTCAGTTCCTCGTCGAATCCGTCTCCAAGACGGGTGGGCACCTGGGCCCCAACCTGGGTGTCGTCGAGTTGAGCATCGCGATGCACCGCGTCTTCGACTCGCCGAAGGACACGTTCGTCTTCGACACCGGCCACCAGAGTTACGTCCACAAGTTGCTGACGGGGCGTCACGACTTCAGCAAGCTCAAGAAATCCGGCGGACTGTCGGGTTACCCGAGCCGCGAGGAGTCCGAGCACGATGTCGTCGAGAACTCGCACGCCTCGACGTCGCTGAGCTGGGCCGAGGGCATCGCCAAGGCGCGCCGCCTCAAGGGTGAGAGCGACCGTCACACCGTCGCCGTCATCGGTGACGGCGCCCTGACCGGCGGCATGGCGTGGGAGGCGCTCAACAACATCTCCGCCGACGCCGACCTGCCGCTCGTCATCGTCCTCAACGACAACGAGCGCTCCTATGCCCCGACGATCGGCGGGATGGCGCACCACCTCGCGACGATGCGCACGATGCACACCTACGACCAGGTGCTCGACTGGGGCAAGAACCGCCTGCAGGCGACGCCGAAGGTCGGGACGAAGATGTACGAGGCGCTGCACGGCGTGAAGCGTGGTCTCAAGGACATCGTCTACCCCGACACGGGCGTCTTCGAGAGCCTCGGCATCAAGTACCTCGGCCCGATCGACGGACATGACGAGGCGGCGGTCGAGGCCGCGCTGCGCCGCGCTCGCGACTACGGCCGGCCGACCCTCGTGCACGTCATCACGCAGAAGGGCCGCGGCTACGAGCCCGCGTTCTCCGACGAGGCCGACCAGTGGCACGGCATCGGCAAGTTCAACCCCGAGACCGGCCTGCCGTTCGAGGTGAGTGGCCGCATCTGGACCGACGAGTTCAGCGACGAGATGGTCGCCCTCGGCGCCGAGCGCGACGACATCGTCGCCATCACGGCTGCCATGCTCATCCCCGTCGGGCTCGACGGGTTCGCGAAGAAGTACCCCGAGCGCGTGTTCGACGTCGGCATTGCCGAGCAGCATGCCGTCACGATGGCGTCCGGGTTGTCGTACGGCGGCCTGCACCCCGTCGTCGCCGTCTATGCGACGTTCCTCAACCGCGCGTTCGACCAGCTGCTCATGGACACCGCACTGCACCGTCAGGGCGTGACGTTCGTGCTCGACCGTGCCGGCGTCACCGGCTCCGACGGCGCCTCGCACAACGGCATGTGGGACATGTCGATCTGCTCGATCGTGCCCGGCCTGCACCTCGCCGCCCCGCGCGACGGCGCACAGGTGCGCGAACTGCTGCGCGAGGCCGTCGACATCGACGACGCGCCGAGCGTCATCCGCTTCCCCAAGGGCGACGTCGCCGACCCGCTCGTCGCCGAGAGGCGTCTCGGTCGCCTCGACGTCATGCGTGAACCCGACGGCGGCGACGGCGTGGACGTGCTGGTCGTCGGTGTCGGGTCGATGGTCTCGACGGCACTCGGCGTCGCCGATCTGCTCACCGATCAGGGCCGTCGCGTCCAGGTCATCGACCCGCGCTGGACCTACCCGGTGGCCGACGAACTCGTCGACCTCGCCCGCGCCGCGGGCCGGGTCGTCGTCATCGAGGACAACCTCGTCGAGGCGGGCGTCGGCAGCGCCGTCGCGCGACGCCTGCGTGAAGCCGGTGTGCGCACGCCGCTCGACACGTTCGGCATTCCCAAGGAGTTCCTCGTCCACGCCTCGCGCGGCGAGGTGCTCGCGACCGTGGGGCTGACGGCCGCCGACATCGTCGACGCTCTCGGGCGCGACGACGCAGCACTCACGCGCGCCGATGTGTACGACGGTGGTGCACACGCGCCTGGCGGCGGTGCAGGCACCCGCGACGGTGACGCAGGCACGCAGGCCGCGGGACGTGATGCCGGTGCGACGGGTGATCTCGGGGACGCCATGCCGGTCGCCGCTCACGCCGACATCGACTGAGCGGTCGAACGACGTGGTGAAGTCACCCGATCTTCCTGTTCTCCCCGGCTCTGATCAGGTCGCGCCCGCGAGCGCGATCTGGAGCAGTGAGACGTGGCGCTGGGAGGCCGTGCGCTGGATGGACACGGCCCTCGCGCGGCGCGGTCTCGAACGTGTGCCGACGACGCCGTTGCAGCCGCGGGTGCGTCCCTGGTCGACGGTGCTCGTCGCCGAGACGACCGATCAAGGGCGCGTGTGGTTCAAGGCGACGAGCCCGGAGATGAGCCCCGAGGCCGCCATCCTGCGCGCGTTGCGTTCCGTCACGCCCGACGCGGTTCCGGTCGTGTGGGCCGACGACCCCGAGCGCGGCTGGCTGCTCATGCCCGATCAGGGCCCGGTGCTGCGTGACGTACAGCGTGACGACGACGCCGTCAGCCTCATGTCGTCCGTGGTGCGACGCTACGCGCGACTGCAACGCTCGTCGACGCGGGTCGTCGATCAACTGCGCGACGCGGGCGTGCCCGACATGTCGCCGCGCGAATCTGCTCGCCGGTGGCAACGCCTTGGGCTCAAACCCGACACGACACGTGAGGTGCGCCGCGCCGCGCAGCGGCTCGACGCCGTCGGGCTGCCGCTGACCATTCAGCACGACGACCTGCACGCCGGCAACGTCTTTGCCGACGGCACCTCGGCGGGCGCTCACGACGCGCGCATCTTCGACTGGGGCGACGCGAGCGTCGGCAACCCGCTGTGCTCGCTGCTCGTCCCGCTCGAGCGCATCGGCGAGGGACTCGACGACGACGCCGCCCGCGCAGCCCGTGAGCGCATCCTGCGCGCCTACCTCAGCGTGTGGAGCGACGTCGTCTCGAGCACTGCGCTGAGCGCCGCCGTCGACGACGCCCTGCTCATCGCCCGGGTCGGGCGCGTCTTCACGTGGCAGCGCGCCCTGACGCGCGCGAGTGCCGACGAGCGGCACGCGTGGGGTGTGCACGGACGCCGGTTGATCGCCGAGATCAACCGTTCCCTCGGGCATGCGCCCGAGCCGTCGCACGACTGACGCATCGCGCTCGCGAGCCGTCAGAGCTCGGGCGTCAGCACCTCGACGCGGTTGCCGAACGCGTCGCGGCAGTGGAAGCGTTCGTAGCCGTCGAGGGTGTGGCGCTCGGCCCAGTTCACGTCGAAACCGGCGCCCTCGATGCGCGCGGCAAGGGCCTCCAGGGCAGCTGTCGATTCGACGACGAGGGTGGGGTGGGCCTTCTTGGCGGGGACGAACGGTTCGTCGATCCCGAGGTGGATCTCGGCCGCGACGGCGCCGTCGTCAGCGAACGCGCGGAACCACGCGCCGCCGCGCTGTGCGAGCACGCCGGGTTTGGCGATCTCGTCGAGGCCGAGGGCATCGCGGTAGAAACGTCGGGCGTCGTCCTCGCGACCCTCGGGCATCGAGACCTGGACATGATGCAACGTGAGCATGAGGCGCCTTCCGGTGAAAGTATCTTGACGTAAAGATACTTTCGCCGGATACCCGCCGTGTCAACGATTCTCGACGGTCGCGGCTCAGCGATCGCGCCTCGCCACTTCGGCGCACTCCCAACCACGTGCGTCCAGCACACCGCACCTGGCCTCTGCACGGTCACGCCATCAAAGACGAGGTCCGCGCTGCAGGCTGACGAAACCAGGCGATCGCCCATCGAGCCGCTCTGCTCAGCCCCATTCACCCCGTTCGACGAGGACGTCCTTGAGCACGTCGGCGCGGTCGGTGATGAGGCCGTCGACGCCGAGGTCGAGCAGACGCTCCATGTCGGCGCGCTCGTTGACCGTCCACACGTGGACGTCGAGCCCGGCGCCGTGCAGGACGCGCAGGAGTCTCGGCGTCAGCACGCGCAGGCGGCCCTGACGTTCGGGGATCTGCACGGCGTCGATGCCGTGCGCGAGGCGCGCGACGAGGGGCGAACCGAGCACCGGCAGGTGCGCCGCGAGCCACAGCGCGATGGTGCGCGACTGCCCTGGCGATGAACGGACCGGTCGCGTCAGGCCGGCGAGGACGGCTCGGCGCCGCGCGTCGGAGAAGGAGGCGATGCGGACGCGATCGTGCGCGCCGCACCGTTCGATGCACTCGATGAGCGATGTGACCGCGCCGGCCGATTTCACGTCGATGTTGACGCACACCTGCGGCAGTTGCGTCAGCAATTCCTCGAGTCGCGGGATCGGCTCGTGCCCGGCGATGCGCGCCCGTGCGACCACCTCCCATGGCAGGTGCGCGATCGCGCCGGCCCCGTCGCTCGTGCGGTCGAGGGTCGTGTCGTGGAAGGCGACGACCACCCCGTCGACGGTGGCGTGCACGTCGGTCTCGACCCACCGGTAGCCGAGCTCGGCAGCCGCGCGGAACGCCGCCATCGAGTTCTCCAGCGCATGCGAGGTGCCACCGGAGAAACCGCGGTGGGCCAGGGCGACGGGCCCCGACGCGAGATGCGAGGTTGCCTTGGTCATGAGCAGCGGTCCTCACGTGCGACGGGAGACGAAACGGGTTCCCGCATCGTGCCACAGTCAGGCGTCCGGGGCGCTCATTCGGCATCGCGGGCATCAGCAGTGTTCGGTCGACAGGCGGCATCGTCCAGCACGCACGGTCGCGGCAGACCACCGCGGACCGAACTCGATCGCGAGCAGATCCGACCGGGTACCGGCCAGTAACAACTTGAGATGTGGCCTGCGATCCGGAAGAGTCGTGACTTCCGACCGCACGATGGACACCAGGGAGGACATCGCATGCAAGACGAAGAACCGAAGGCCGACGGCCCGCCGGGCGCCACCCCGGCAACGGCGATCACCGACGACAGCGCTGCGCCGGAGACGGAGGCCGCAACCCCGCAGACACCAGAGGAAGCGGCGCGCCACGAGGGCGAGTCGTCGGACCCGCTGCCCTCCGATCTGTCTGACGCCGCGCAGATCGCCGAGGACGACGACGACGAGGTCATCGCAGAGAAGTTGCGACGCCAGGGCGTGCGCCTCGGCAAGGGCGGAGTCGCGCCACGCGTCTTCTGGCCGGCACTCATCGTCATCCTGGCGGTGGCCGTGCTCGGCGTCGCCTTCCCCGACGGCACCGGTGAGGTGCTGACGAACATGCAGTCGTGGATCGTCACGAACTTCGGCTGGTACTACATGCTCGTCATCGGCGGGTTCATCGCCTTCGCCGCCTTCATGGGTCTCAGCCGCTACGGCTCGATCAAGCTCGGCAACGACGACGAGAAGCCCGAGTTCGGGGTCTTCTCCTGGTTCGCGATGCTGTTCGCCGCGGGCATGGGCATCGGCCTGGTCTTCTACGGCGTCGGTGAGCCACTCACCTACGCGACGACGATGCCGAAGCCCGGCTGGCCCGAAGGCGAGGCCGAGCGTTCACAGCTCGCGATGGCGCAGACCTTCGTCCACTGGGGTCTGCACCCGTGGGCGATCTACGCCGTCATCGGGCTGGCCCTCGCGTACGCGATCCACCGTCGCGGCCGCCCCATCTCGATCCGGTGGGCTCTCGAGCCGATCCTGGGCGAGCGCGTCAAGGGTTGGATGGGCGACCTCGTCGACATCCTGGCCATCTTCGGCACCGTGTTCGGTGTCGCGACGTCGCTGGGTCTCGGCGTGCAACAGATCGCCTCCGGTCTGAAGTCCATCGGCATCCTCGACAGCACGGACAACACGATCCTCGTCATCCTCATCGTGTGCATCACGTTCCTGTCGACGCTGTCGTGTGTCTCCGGCCTCGGCAAGGGGATCAAGTGGCTGTCGAACATCAACCTCAGCCTCGCCGGTCTGCTGCTCATCTCGGTGCTGCTGCTCGGCCCGACGCTGTTCCTGTTCCAGAACCTCACCGAGGCGCTCGGCGTCTACCTCGCCAACGTGCTCGGCATGACCTTCGACGTCGGTGCCTACACGGGGGAGAAGGGCGCTGACTGGAACTCTGCGTGGACGATCTTCTACTGGGGCTGGTGGATCAGCTGGGCGCCGTTCGTCGGCGTCTTCATCGCCCGCATCTCCCGCGGGCGCACGATCCGCGAGTTCATCGCCGGCACGCTTCTCGTGCCCACGCTCGTCGGGTTCGTCTGGTTCGCCGTCATGGGCGGCGCCGGCATCCACCGTCAGCTCTTCGGTGACGGCGGTCTCGTCGACAAGACCGACGGTGTCGTCGCGGAGAAGGTGCTGTTCACGGTGCTGCAGGACATGCCGCTCGGGCAGGTGCTGTCCGTCATCGCGATCCTGCTCGTCGCCGTCTTCTTCATCACCTCCTCCGACTCGGGTTCACTCGTCGTCGACATGCTCGCCTCCGGTGGTCACCCCAACCCGCCGACGTGGTCGCGTGTGCTGTGGGCCCTCATGGAAGGTGCCATCGCCATCGGCCTGCTCCTCGCCGGCGGGCTCAAGGCGCTGCAGGCGGCGTCTCTCGCGACGGCATTGCCGTTCAGCGTCGTGCTCGTGCTCATGTGCGTCGCGACGTTCAAGGCGGTGCGCTACGACTACCGCCGTCGTGAGGAGAAGGAGTTCCTCGGTCGCGTCGAGTACGTGCGTCAGGAGTTGCAGTCGAACTTCGACGAGCACTTCGGCCGCCAGGTCGACCACCGCGTCGACAACCGCATCGACTACCGCATCAGTCGCACGACGGGCCCGTGGGGCGGCGGCAAGCACGCCAAGGACGACGGGCGCTCCTGAGCAGCGCGCCGTTCGCCCGAGGCCCCCGTGGAGTTCACCTCCACGGGGGCCTCGCGCCGTTCAGCCCCGCAATCATTCACCCGTTCAATCGGCGAGTGAGGGCCTGCGCGCTCGCTCGACACGCCGCGACGAACCGATCGTGTCGCTCGGCCGGATCCTCACCGTGGCGCGCGAGACGCCCCTCGTCCCACGTCACCGCGAGGCTCGCGGCCGGTAGCTCGTTGTGGTCGAGCACCGCGCACCCCACGGACGCAAAGCCCTCCGTCACCGAGCCGTTCTCCCAGGCATGGCCGCGTTGGCGCACCTGCGTGAGTTGTGAGCGCAGCTCCTTGAGCGTCCCCGGCGCATTGCCGTTCTCACGGCGTCGGACGAGGTCGTCGCTGCGCGGAAACAGCGCACGCACCTGCGCAGCGGGCAGGGCCGCGAGAATCGCAAGGCCACTCGCCGTCACGGTCGCGGGCAGCCGCACGCCGACGTCGGTGACGAGTGGCGGCACCCCGAGCGGTCGCTCCTCGAGCACGTACACGACGTCGCGCCCGTGCAGGACGGCGAGGTGCGCGCAGGCCCCCGTCCGCTCCGCGAGGTCGGTGACGATGCTCTGCGCCGCGCGCTGCAGCGGCGCCTGACGCCGGTAGGCCGAGCCAAGCTCGTGCGCGGCTGGCCCCAACCCCCAGCGTCGTGTCCCCTCGTCGTGCGTGACGAACCCTGCGGCGCGCAGCACGCCGAGCAACTTGTAGACGGACGAGCGGGGCAGGTCGAGCTCACGGGCGAGAGCCGCCGCCGGTGCGGGCGAGGGGCGCGCGGCGATGCGCTGCAAGAGCGCGAGGACGTGCTCGGCGGCGGGGACGTACGACGACATGCGCCCAGTGTCTCGTATCCGAGACAAAAAGCGCGTCCTGGGTCACGCACGAGTGTGGTCACGGGCGAAGGTGGTGTCATGACGAACGCCTCGATGCCTCAGCACCACCACGACCCCGCCGCGACGCCCGGCGCCGGCGTCACGCCCCCTGACATGAGCGCTGCCTGCGAGGTCGAGGTCGGCATCGGCGCCCTCAGCATCGACGACGTCGTCGCCGTCGCCCGCCATGACGCGCGCATCGTGCTCAGCGAGGCGAGTCGCGCGGAGGTCGCGAAGAGCCGCGCGATCATCGACGCCCTCGCCAACGACCCGGTGCCGCACTACGGCATCTCGACCGGTTTCGGTGCGCTCGCGACGCAGCACATCCCGCTCGAGAAGCGTCAGCAGCTGCAGCGCAGCCTCGTCGCCTCGCACGCCGCGGGCAGCGGTGAACCGGTCGAGTGCGAGGTCGTGCGCGCGCTCATGCTCCTGCGCATCTCGACGCTCGCGACCGGGCGCACCGGCATCCGTCCCGAGACGCTCGACGCGTATGTCGCGATGCTCAACGCCGGCATCACCCCGGTCGTGCGCGAGTACGGCTCGCTCGGTTGCTCCGGCGACCTCGCGCCGCTCGCGCACTGCGCGCTCGCGCTCATGGGCGAGGGCGAGGTGGTCGACGCCGCCGGCCACCTGACGAACGGCGAGAACGCGCTGCGCGCCGCCGGCATCGAGCCTGTCCAGCTGCAGGAGAAGGAGGGCCTGGCGCTCATCAACGGCACGGACGGCATGCTCGGCATGCTGTGCCTCGCCATCGCCGATCTACGCATGCTCTTGACGAGCGCCGACGTCGCCGCCGGCCTCAGCGTCGAGGGCCTGCTCGGCTCGGACGCCGTCTTCGCCGACGACCTGCAGCAGCTGCGCCCACACCCCGGCCAGGCGCTCTCGGCGGCGAACCTGCGCAAGGTGCTCGCGGGCAGCGGCATCCGCGAATCCCACCGTGAACCGGGCGCCTGCACCCGCGTGCAGGACGCCTATTCGCTGCGCTGCTCGCCGCAGGTCATCGGCGCGGCCCGCGACACCCTCGAGCACGCGACGACCGTCGCGAACCGTGAGCTCGCGGCCGCCGTCGACAACCCCGTCGTGACGCTCGACGGCCGCGTCGAGTCGAACGGCAACTTCCACGGAGCGCCCGTCGCGTACGTCCTCGACTTCCTCGCCATCGTCATCGCCGACGTCGCGTCGATGAGCGAGCGCCGCACCGACCGCTTCCTCGACGTCGCCCGCAACCACGGCCTGCCGCCGTTCCTCGCCGACGACCCGGGCACCGACTCGGGCCTCATGATCGCGCAGTACACGGCCGCCGGCATCGTCAGCGAACTCAAGCGGCTCGCGAGCCCCGCGAGCGTCGACTCGATCCCGAGCAGCGCGATGCAGGAGGATCACGTCTCGATGGGCTGGGCCGGCGCCCGAAAGCTGCGTCGGGCCGTCGACGGTCTCGCCCGCGTCCTCGCCATCGAGACGCTGACGGCGACGCGCGGCATCAAGCTGCGCGCACCGCTGGCGCCCGGGCCGGTCGCGGCCGCCGTCATCGCCGCGCTGACGGACGAGGCCGGCCAGCCCGCCGGCATGCCGGGGCGGGATCGCTACCTCTCGCCGGAGATCGAACGCGCCGTCGCGCTCGTCAAGAGCGGCGCCGTCCGTGACGCCGCCGCCCGAGCCGCGGGCTCGCTCGACTGACGCGTCCTGGACGGTTGCTCACGCACACCAGCGGGCGATCGTCCCTCCACCCTCCGCATCGACCCACCCGCAGTTCCGCCGAATCAGACCGAGGAGCACCCCATGGAAGGCGCCCGTCCCGTCCGCGCACCCCGCGGCACCCAGTTGAACGCTCGCAGCTGGGCCACCGAGGCCCCCTTGCGCATGCTCATGAACAACCTCGACCCGGAGGTCGCCGAGCGCCCCGACGACCTCGTCGTCTACGGCGGCACCGGCCGCGCCGCACGTGACTGGCGCAGCTTCGACGCGATGGTGCGCACACTCGAGACGTTGAAGGCCGACGAGACGATGCTCGTGCAATCGGGCCGGCCCGTCGGCGTCATGCAGACGCACGAGTGGGCGCCGCGCGTGCTCATCGCGAACTCGAACCTCGTCGGCGACTGGGCGACGTGGCCCGAGTTCCGCCGCCTCGAGCAGATGGGTCTCACGATGTACGGCCAGATGACGGCCGGGTCGTGGATCTACATCGGCACCCAAGGCATCCTGCAGGGCACGTACGAGTGCTTCGCGGCGATCGCCGAGCGCATGTTCGGTGGCACCCTCGCGGGCACGCTGACGCTCACCGGCGGCTGCGGCGGCATGGGCGGCGCCCAGCCCCTTGCCGTCACGCTGAACGGTGGCACGTGCCTCATCGTCGACGTCGACCCGGCGCGTCTGCGCCGCCGCGTCGAGCACGGCTATCTCGACGAGATCGCCGACGATCTGGACGACGCCATCGACCGCGCCGTCGCTGCGAAGAACGCGAAGAAGGCCGTGTCGATCGGCGTCGTCGGCAACGCCGCCGAGGTCTTCCCAGAGCTGTTGCGCCGCGACGTGCCCATCGACATCGTCACCGACCAGACGAGCGCGCACGACCCGCTGAGCTACCTGCCGATCGGCATCGACGTCGCCGACTGGTTCGAGTACGCAGCGAAGAAGCCCGAGGAGTTCACCGAGCGAGCGCAGGAGTCGATGGCGCGTCACGTGGAGGCGATGGTCGGTTTCCAGGACAAGGGCGTCGAGGTGTTCGACTACGGCAACTCGATCCGCGACGAGGCGCGCCAGGGCGGTTACGACCGCGCGTTCGAGTTCGAGGGCTTCGTGCCGAAGTACATCCGCCCGCTGTTCTGCGAGGGCAAGGGCCCGTTCCGCTGGGTGGCGCTCTCGGGCGACCCGAAGGACATCTACGCGACGGACGAGGCGGTGCTCGACCTGTTCCCGGACAACGAGCGCCTGCACCGCTGGATCAAGGGCGCCCGCGAGAAGGTGCACTTCGAGGGTCTGCCGGCGCGCATCTGCTGGCTTGGCTACGGCGAACGCGACAAGGCCGGCCTGCGCTTCAACGACATGGTTGCGAACGGCGAGGTGAGCGCCCCCATCGTCATCGGGCGCGACCACCTCGACTGCGGCTCTGTCGCCTCGCCCTACCGCGAGACGGAGGCCATGCAGGATGGCTCCGACGCCATCGCCGACTGGCCGCTGCTCAACGCCCTCGTCAACACGGCGAGCGGCGCGAGCTGGGTCTCGCTGCACCACGGCGGCGGTGTCGGCATCGGACGCTCGATGCACGCGGGGCAGGTCTCTGTCGCGGACGGCACGCCGCTGGCCGCGCAGAAGATCGCGCGCGTGCTGACGAACGACCCCGGCATGGGTGTCATCCGCCATGTCGACGCAGGCTACGACACCGCCGAGAACGTTGCCGCCGAGCGCGGCGTCCGCATCCCGATGAGCGAGGGCTGAGCGGGACGGCGTCGGACGCGGGGGCGTGGCGTGCTCGGCATGCCCCGCCCCGCTTCCGGCCGGACATGTCCGATGACGACGAGGACCCGGAGGGTTTCGATGACCGAGCGCACGTTCGAGGGCCTGTGGGCCGACCTCGCCCCGGTGGGGCGCGACAAGCACAGTGGCGGATACCGCCGATTCGCCTGGAGCCGTGAGGATTCCATGCTCCGCGAATGGTTCGACGGCGAGTGTGAAGCGCTCGGTCTCGACGTCGTCGAGGACCGCGCAGGCAACCAGTGGGCGTGGTGGGGCGAGCCGGATCGGACGCCTGGCGTCGCCACCGGATCGCACCTCGACTCGGTGCCCGACGGCGGGGCGTTCGACGGACCCCTGGGCGTCGTCTCGTCGTTGCTCGCGGTGCGCCGACTCAAGGAGTCGGGGTTCGCGCCCGCGCGCCCGATCGGTGTCGTCAACTTCGTCGACGAGGAGGGCGCGCGCTTCGGCGTCGCCTGCGCGGGCTCGCGCCTCATCACCGGAGCGGTGACGGCCGAGCGCGCCCTCGGCCTACGCGACACCGACGGTGTCACGATGGCACAGGCGTGGGAGCGCGCTGGGCGTGAGCCGTCGGATCTCGGGCGGGACGACGCGGCCCTCGCGCGCCTCGCGTGCTTCGTCGAGGTGCACGTCGAACAGGGGCGGGCCCTCGTCGACCTGCCCCGTGACGCAGCGGGCGATCCGTTCGGCGCCGCCGTCGCGGTCGGCACCGACATCTGGCCGCACGGACGGTTTCGCGCCGACCTGCCCGGGCACGCCGACCACGCCGGGACGACGGCGCTCGGCGACCGCGACGACGCGCTGGTCAAGGCCGCCCGGTTCATCGAGCAGGTGCGGGCGGCGGCCACCTCGCGTGACGACGGTGCCGCGCGCCGCGTCGTCGCGACCGTCGGCAAGCTCGACGTCACGCCCGGCGGCATCAACGCCATCGCCTCCCACGTGACGGCGTGGGTCGACGCCCGCGGCGTCCGCGAGGACGACGTGCGCGCAGCGATCGACGAGATCGCAGGTCGCGCAGCGGAACTCGGTGGCGAATGGCGGGAGGAGTCATGGACGCCGACGACCCCGTTCGACGCCGACCTCGTCGCGCGCGTGCACCGCACACTCGGTGAAGGTGTGCCGATGCTCGGCACCGGTGCCGGCCACGACGCTGGCATCCTCGCCAACCACGGCATCCCCAGCGTCATGTTGTTCGTGCGCAACCCGACGGGCACGTCGCACTCGCCCGAGGAGTTCGCGCAGACCGACGACTGCCTGCGCGGCGTCGACGCACTCGTCCGCGTGCTCGAGGATCTCGCCTCATGACCATCTACCACGTGCCGTTCGCGCACCTTCGCGACGGCCTCGCGCGCGACGTCCGACTCGTCGAGGAGGACGGGCGATGGGTCGAGGTGACGGCGAATGCGTCACCGAGAGATGGGCTGTCGGGTGGATCGAGTGGCGGGACGCCGAGTGGCGTGTCCTCTGACGACGCATCCTCGGACGACGTGATCAGGCTCGACGGGGTCGCACTGCCCGGTTTCGCGAACTGCCACAGCCATGCGTTCCACCGCGCATTGCGCGGGCGCACGCATGACGACGGTGGCACGTTCTGGACGTGGCGTGAACGTATGTACCGCGTTGCGGCGCAGCTCGATCCGTCGACATACCTCGCACTGGCGCGCGCCGTGTACGCCGAGATGGCGCTGGCCGGCGTCACGGCGGTGGGGGAGTTCCACTACGTCCACCACCGCCCCGACGGCACGCCCTACGACGACCCGAACGCCATGGGTTCTGCGCTGCGTCAAGCGGCCCGCGAGGCCGGCATCCGGTTCACGCTGCTCGACACGTGTTACCTCCACGGAGGCCTCGACACCGATGGCCACGCCGCGATGAGCGCTGAGCAGCGGCGCTTCAGCGACGGCTCCGTCGACGCCTGGGCGCGGCGTCACGCGCAGTTGCGCGAGGACGCACTCAGTGACGAGAACACCGTGGTCGGCGCGGCCATTCACTCGGTGCGCGCTGTCGCTCGCGACGAACTGGCGGACGTCGTCGCCGCGACGCCGGGGGAGATCCTCCACGCCCATGTCTCCGAACAGCCTGCGGAGAACGCCGCCGCACTGGCCCACTACCAGCGCACGCCCGTGGGTCTGCTCCACGAAGCCGGCGCACTGAGCGAGCGCTTCTCCGCCGTCCATGCGACGCATCTGAGCGACGACGACGTCTCGACGCTCGCCCGCGCGGGTGCGACGGCCTGCTTCTGCCCGACGACCGAACGCGACCTCGCCGACGGCATCGGGCCGGCCGTTGCACTGCACGACGCGGGCGCGCGGCTGAGCCTCGGCAGCGACCAGCACGCCGTCATCGACATGTTCGAAGAAGCCCGCGGCCTCGAGATGCACGAGCGGCTGACGAGTAACGAGCGCGGTCGCCTGAGCCCGCGCGACCTTCTCGCGGCGGCGACGCGGCACGCGAGCATCGGCTGGGCGGACGCCGGTGAGATCGTCATCGGAGCGCGCGCCGACCTCGTCGTCGTAGAGGCCGAATCTCTGCGCACCGCAGGCTGTTCGCCTGACCAGATCCTGCTCGCCGCGATTGCGCAGGACGTCACGGACGTCATCGTCGACGGACGCGTCGTCGTGCGCGGCGGGCGCCACCGCCTCGAAGAGACGCCCGCGCCCGGCGGCATCGGGCGGCTCCTGCACGACGCCATCGACCCCTTCTGGAGGCAGACATGACGACGACGCTCGTCACCGGCATCGCCGAACTCGTGACGAACGACCCGCAGCACGCCCGCGCTGGCGCGAGCGAGGACGAGCGCCTGCTCGGCCTCCTCACCGACGCGGCGATCGTCGTCGAAGACGACCGCATCGCCTGGGTCGGCGAGGCGCGCCGAGCGCCGGACGCCGACCGCCGCGTCGACGTCAACGGCGCCGCACTGATGCCCGGCTTCGTCGACAGCCACGCACACCTCGTCTTCGACGGCGACCGCTCGGCCGAGTTCGCCGCCCGTATGGCGGGCGAGCGCTACGACGGGGGCGGGATCGCCACCACGGTGGCCGCCACCCGCGACGCTGACGACGACCGCCTCACCGCGCTCGTCGCGCGGCGCATCGCCGAGATGCGCGCGCAGGGCACGACGTGCGTCGAGGTGAAGTCGGGCTACGGGCTGACGGTCGAGGACGAGGCGCGAGCGCTGCGCATCGCCCGCGAGTTCACGCCGGAGACGACCTATCTCGGTGCCCACGTCGTGCCGAGCGGCAGCGATCGTGCCGCCTACGTCGACCTCGTCTGCGGCGAGATGCTCGAGGCGTGCCGCCCGTACGCTCGCTGGGCCGACGTGTTCTGCGAGCCGGGCAGTGCGCACGCCTTCGACGGCGACGAGAGCGCGACGATCCTGAGCGCCTGCCGAGACGCGGGGCTCGAACTGCGTGTGCACGGCGGCCAGCTCGGGGAGGGACCGGGCGTCCAACTCGCCGTCGAGCTCGGTGCGGCGAGCGTCGACCACTGCACCTATCTGTCGGCGAGTGACGTTGCGGCACTGGCCGATTCGTCGACCGTCGCGACGCTTCTGCCCGGCGTCGAGTTCTCGACCCGCTCGCCCTACCCGGATGCGCGGCGCCTCATCGACGCGGGCGTCAGCGTCGCCATCGCGACCGACTGCAACCCGGGCACGTGCTACTCCGATTCGATGCCGTTCATGATCGCCCTCGCCGTGCGCGAGATGGGCATGAGCGCCGCCGAAGCCGTGTGGGCTGCGACGGCCGGCGGCGCGCAGGCGCTGCGGCGCAACGACGTGGGCGTCATCCGCCCCGGTGCGCGCGCTGACCTTGCCGTTCTCGACGCGCCAAGCCACCGTCACCTCTGCTACCGACCGGGCGTGCCGATCGCGCGGACGCTGGAGGTCTGAGGAACGACGGGCCCCAGGCACGACGAAGCCCGCCCGGTACGCGACCGGGCGGGCTTCGTCGTGGCATGCCGCGCAGGCAGCCGTCGAGCATCAGTCCTGGAAGCTCGTGATGTCGGCGCCGAGGGCGTTGAGACGCTCGTCGAGCTCCTCGTAGCCACGGTTGATGACGTAGATGTTGCGCAGCGTCGAGGTGCCGGGGCAGGCGAGCATGCCGAGCAGGATGACGACGCCGGGGCGCAGCGCGGGCGGGCACATGACCTCGGCGGCGCGCCACTTGGCGGGGCCTTCGATCATGACCCGGTGCGGGTCCATGAGGTGCACCGTCGCACCGATCTTCGTCAGCTCGTTGAGGTAGATCGCGCGGTTCTCGTACACCCAGTCGTGGATGAGCGTCTTGCCCTCGGCGCACGCAGCGATGACGGCGAAGAACGGCAGGTTGTCGATGTTGAGGCCGGGGAAGGGCAGCGGGTGGATCTTGTCCGTCGGCGCCTTGAGCGGGCCCGGCTTCGTCGTGATGTCGACGAGGCGCGTGAAGCCGTTGTCCGAGGTGTACTCGTCGCTCATCTCGTACTGGAAGCCCATCTCCTCGAGGATGGCCAGTTCGATCTCCATGAACTCGATCGGCACGCGCTTGATCGTGATCTCGGACTTCGTGACGATGGCGGCTGCGATGAGGCTCATCGCCTCGATCGGGTCCTCGCTCGGGAAGTACTCGACGTCCTCGTTGATCTCGGCGACGCCGGTGATCTTGAGCGTCGTCGTGCCGATGCCCTCGATCGTCACGCCGAGCTTCTCGAGGAAGAAGCACAGATCCTGGACCATGTAGTTGCTCGAGGCGTTGCGGATGATCGTCGTGCCCTCGTAGCGGGCTGCGGCGAACAGGGCGTTCTCGGTGACGGTGTCGCCGCGCTCGATGAGGACGATCGGCTTCGTCGGGCGGATCGAGTTGTTGACCTCGACGTTGTAGTACCCGTCCTTCGCGACGACCTCCATGCCGAACGCGCGCAGCGCGTGCAGGTGCGGCTCGACGGTGCGCGCACCGAGGTCGCACCCGCCGGCGTTGGGCAGCTCGAACGAGTCGAACTCGTGCATGAGCGGGCCGAGGAACATGAGGATCGTGCGGGTGCGGCGCGCCGCGACCTCGTCGATCGTCGACAGGTCGATCTTGGCGGGCGGCGTGATCTCGAGGTCGCTCGTGCCCGGCAGCCAGCGCGTCTGCACGCCGATGGAGTCGAGCACCTCGGTGATGCGGTTGACCTCTTCGATGCGCGCGAGGTTGCGCAGCGTCGTGCGCCCCTTGTTCAGCATCGCGGCGCACAGGCAGGCGACGGCGGCGTTCTTGCTCGTGCGCACGTCGATAGACCCGGACAGCTGCTTGCCGCCGATGATCCGAAGGTTCAGGGGCGCGTTGCTGGACACAGTGACAATCTCCGAATCAGTTGGTGCAGATGAACCCATCACGCCGAGGTGTGACGAGCGGCGACGCGACCCGGGGGCACGTCACGCGTCGGCGGGAAGAACACTGCGGTTCACCCCGTCATTCCCACGCGCACCGGTGCGAGCCGGCCGACCGGGCCGTGCGGCCGGTCGCGGTTCGCCGATGCGCAGCGATTCAACGATGGTATGCCACCGCCGCGAGCGCCCCGAATCGTCGCGGTCGGCGTGTCGAGACGCGGGTGCGGGGCGCACCCCGTCAAGAGGTACGCCCCGCGTGGGCGGCTCACGCCGCCGTCAGACCGCGATCAGCGGGCGACGCTCGCGGCGCCCTTCGGCAGGAAGCGCTGACCGGTGACCTTCTCGGCGATGCCGGTGCGGTCGAGCAGCGGCGTCACGCCACCGTTCCAGAACGGGAAGCCGGCGCCGGTGATCATCGCGAGGTCGATGTCCATCGGGGCCGCGACGACCTCCTCGTCGAGCATGCGACGGGTCTCGTCGGCCAGGGCCGACAGGGCCTGCTCGCGCACCTGCTCCTCGCTGAGCACCTTCGCGTCCGCCGGCTTGCTGAACTTCTCGAAGATCGAGTCGTCGAGCTTGCCGTCGGCGCCGTAGAAGCTCGGGATCTTCTCCTCGACGACCTTCGCGAGGTTCGGCGAGACGTAGAAGCGCTCCGGGAAGGCGCCGTGCAGCGTCTCCGAGTTGTGCAGCGCGATGGCGGGGCCGACGAGCGAGATGAGCATGAACGGCGGCATCGGGGTGACACCGGCGAACGCCTTCTCGACGACCTCGACGGGCGTGCCCTCATCGACGATCTTGCCCGCCTCGCCCATGAACCGGCCGAGGAGGCGGTTCACGACGAACGAGGGGGAGTTCTTCACGAGGATGCACGTCTTCTTCAGCGACTTGCCGGTGGCGAACGCCGTGGCGAGCGTCGCGTCGTCCGTCTTCTCGCCGCGGATGATCTCCAGCAGCGGCATGACGGCGACGGGGTTGAAGAAGTGGAACCCGACGACCCGCTCGGGGTGCTTCAGGTCCGCTGCCATCTCGGTGATCGACAGCGAGGAGGTGTTCGTCGCGAGGACGCACTCGGGCGTGACGATCTGCTCGACCTCGGCCCAGACGCTCTTCTTGACACCCATCTCTTCGAAGACGGCCTCGATGACGAAGTCGGCGTCCGCGAAGCCGTCCTTGCTCGTCGAACCCGTGATGAGGCCCTTGAGACGGTTCGCCTTGTCCTGCGAGATGCGGCCCTTGGCGAGCAGCTTGTCGATCTCGTCGTGGACGTAGCCGACACCCTTGTCGACGCGTGCCTGGTCGAGGTCCGTCATGATGACGGGCACGTCGAGGCGGCGGATGAACAGCAGCGCCATCTGGCTGGCCATGAGACCGGCGCCGACGACGCCGACCTTCGTCACCTTGCGCGCGAGCGCCTTGTCCGGCGCACCAGCGGGTCGCTTCGCACGCTTCTGGACGAGGTTGAACGCGTACAGACCGGCGCGCAGTTCGTCGCTCATGATGAGGTCGCCGAGCGCCTGGTCCTCACCGGCGAAGCCCTGCGCCCGCGTGTTCGTGCGGGCGGCCTCGACGAGGTCGATGGCGCGCAGCGGAGCGGGGGCGGCGCCACCGGTCTTCTGCATCGTGAAGGCGCGGGCCTTGTCGCACGCGGCCTTCCACGCGGCCTCGTCCTTGTTGACCTCCGGGCGCTCGACCTTCTTCTCGCCGCTGATGACGGCGGCCGCGAAGGCGAGGGAGTCCTCGAGGAACGTGACGGGGGCGAGCAGCTCGTCGGCGACACCCAGCTTGAACGCCTGGGCACCCGTCGCCATCTTGTTGTTGCTCAGCGGGTTCGTGATGATGAGCTGCAGCGCGTTCTCCACGCCGATGAGGTTCGGCAGCAGGTACGTGCCGCCCCAGCCGGGCACGAGGCCGAGGAAGCACTCGGGCAGCGAGTAGGCGGGCACGTCGGCGCTCATCGTGCGGTAGTCGCAGTAGAGACCGATCTCGACGCCACCACCCATCGATGCGCCGTTGACGAACGCGAACGTCGGCACGTCGAGGTCGGCGATCTTCGAGAAGACGCGGTGACCCTGCTCGGCGATGTCGACGGCCTGCTCACGGTCGGTGATCGACGGCAACGCCATGAGGTCGGCGCCGACGGCCATGATGAACGGCTTGCCCGTCACACCGAAACCGACGATCTCGCCCTTCGCGGCGCGCTCGGCGGCGGCGTCGACGGCCTTCTCCAGCTCCGCGAGGCCCTGTGGGCCAAAGCTGTTCGGCTTCGTGTGGTCGAAGCCGTTGTCGAGGGTGACGAGCACGAACGTCCCGGCGCCCTTGCCGTCGGTCGACGGCAGCGTGATGTCCTGGCTGAGGGCGTGCGTGACGACCTCGGCGCGCGCGTTCTCGGCGCTCGACTGAGTCTGGTTGTCGCTCATCAGGCCGTCTTCTCCTTGCCGTAGTCAGGGTGGTTGGGGTTCTCCCAGATGACACAGCCACCCATGCCGATGCCGATGCACATCGCGGTGACGCCGTAGCGCGCCTCGGGGTGCTCGGCGAACTGGCGCGACAGCTGCGTCATGAGACGCACGCCGGAGCTCGCGAGCGGGTGACCCGTCGCGATGGCGCCGCCGTAGGCGTTGACGCGCTCGTCGTCGGCGTCGATGCCGAAGTGGTCGAGGAAGGCCAGCACCTGCACGGCGAAGGCCTCGTTGAGTTCGAACAGGTCGATGTCGTCGATCGTCAGGCCCGCCTTGGCGAGAGCCTTCTCGGTGGCCGGGACGGGGCCGATGCCCATGACCTCGGGGTCGACGCCGACGAACGCGAAGTCGACCAGGCGCATGCCGACGGGCAGGCCGAGCTCCTGCGCGCTCTCCTCGGAGGCGAGGATGCACGCCGTCGCACCGTCGTTGAGACCAGCCGCGTTACCGGCCGTCACGTTGCCGTGCGCACGGAACGGCGTCTTCAGCTTGGCCAGTTCCTCGACGGTCGTGCCGGGGCGCGGCGGCTCGTCGGCCGTGGCCAGGCCCCAGCCCTTCTCGACGTTGCGCGTCGCGACGGGAACGAGATCCTGCTGGATCTTGCCCTCCGCGTACGCCTTCGCGAGCTTGTTCTGGCTGGCGACGGCGAACGCGTCGCAGCGCTCCTTCGTGATCGCCGGGTAACGGTCGTGCAGGTTCTCGGCCGTCTTGCCCATGACCAGGGCGCTCGGGTCGACGAGCTTCTCGGCGACGATGCGCGGGTTCGGGTCGGTGCCCTCACCCATGGGGTGACGGCCCATGTGCTCGACACCACCGGCGATGACGACGTCGTACGCGCCGAACGCGATGCCGGACGCGGACGTCGTCACGGCCGTCATCGCGCCCGCGCACATGCGGTCGATGGCGTAACCGGGCACCGACTTGGGCAGGCCCGACAACAGAGCAGCCATGCGCCCGATCGTCAGACCCTGGTCGCCGATCTGCGTCGTGGCCGCGATGGCGACCTCGTCGACGCGCTCCGGCGGCAGGTTCGGCTGACGGCGCATGAGTTCACGAATGCACTTGATGACCAGGTCGTCGGCGCGGGTCTGGGCGTACATGCCCTTCTCACCGGCCTTGCCGAACGGCGTGCGAACACCGTCGACGAAGACGACCTCATGGAGCGTGCGGGGCACGATGCCTCCCGAAGCTAGACGAAGCTGACGTGCCCAGGCTAACGCGCTTTGTTACCGCTGAGTACGAAAGGGGGTGGATTCGTGCACGGGAGGGGGCTGGGTGAGTCACCCGGCGCTGCGTGCGTCAGTCCTGACTGACCGCACGCAGCGGCACGTGACGCAGCTGCAGCGGGCGTTCGGTGGGCGTGCAGGCACGGCGGGGACCCGTGGGCCGGGCGTGCAGGGCGTCAGCGCGACGGGTGGTCGAGAGCCGCCTCGGCGAGCAGCGGAGCGACGATGTCGCACTGCCACGGGCGAGCTCCGCCGGCGCTCAGCGCCGCGTGCCAGCCGTCCTCGCTCGTGTCGGCGGGCGGTGACCAGATGACGCGGCGCAGCAGATCGGGCGTCACGAGATTCTCGACGGGTACGCGACGCTCCTCGCTGAAGCGCTGCAAGCCGTAACGGACGTCGTCAAGACGCCCGGCCGCTGCCGGGTTCTTGTCATGCCACGCGCGGATCGGCGGGGGAGCCGAGGTTCGCTGCGTCGCCGTCGGCAGCTCGCGGTTCGGCAAGGCGTCGGCGGCCTTCAGCGCCGCGAGCCAACGCTCGCCGTAGCGCGCGAGACCCCGGTGCGCAGGACGCGGACGGCGGCGTCGCGCGGAACCGTCACCGACGCGCGGGCGGATGGCGGGCGGGCCGACGAGGCCGGAGGTGTCGTGCGGGTTGCGTCGTGCGAGGTCGATGATGAGGGCGTCGGGCAAAACGCGCCCGGGCGTCGTGTCGCGGCGTTGCGCGATGTCCTCGCGCGTCTGCCACAGGGCGCGAACGCGGGCGAGCTGACGCAGATCACGCAGGGCGTGCAGGCCGGACGTGCGTCGCCACGGCTCCTTCTTCGGCGTCGGGCCCTCGAAGTCGAGCAGTGCCTCGAACTCCTGACGCGCCCACTCGGCCTTGCCCTGCGCCTCGAGGTCAGCGGCGAGCGCGTCACGCACCTCGACGAGCCGCTCCACGTCGAGCGCCGCATAGACGAGCCAATCGTGCGGCAGGGGGCGCGTCGACCAGTCGACCGCCGAGTGCTCCTTCGCGAGCGTCACACCGACGAAGTGCTCGGTGACGGCGGCGAGGCCGACGCGCGGCAGACCCGCGAGACGTGAGCCGAGTTCGGTGTCGAACAGCTTGCGCGGGCGCAGACCGAGGGCCTTGAGGCACGGCAGATCCTGCGTCGCGGCGTGCAGCACCCACTCGGCACTGCCGATCGCGGTGTTGAGGCTGCTCAGATCGTTGAGCGGGACGGGGTCGATGAGCCACGTACCCGCGCCCTCGCGGCGCAACTGCACGAGATAGGCGTCGTTGCCGTAGCGGAAACCCGAGGCGCGCTCGGCGTCGATGGCGACCGGGCCGTGGCCAGCACGAATGGCGGCGCAGCATTCCTTGAGTTGAGCAGCGGTCGTGATGACGTCCGGGACGCCGTCCGCCGGTGCTTCGAGGAGGGGGTACGCAGGCGTTTCCTGCGGTTCCGGGGATTCACTCGAGGAAGAGCGGGCCGATACAGGCTCGGCGCTCGCTCGCCGCGCTGGCGGGGCTTCGTCGCGGTGCGCCGCGGGTCGTGAGGTGGGGGAGTCGTTCATGGATCAGAAGCGCCCGGGAAGCGCCGTCACACCTTCCGGAACGGGGGGCAGACCGGCGACGGTGCACATGAGGTTCGACCAGCCGAGCAGGTGCGCGGCGATGTTCGACTCGTCGGGCGTCCATGACGCACGGACCTCGAGTTCGACGCTGGAGGGGCGCTCGCCGAGACCGCCGAAGCTCTCGTTGACGACACGGGTGACAGTGCCGGCCTCCGCGGAGTAGGTCGCGTCTGCGTCCTTGAGCGATTCGAGGAGCCAGTCCCAACCGACGGCGCCGAGCGCAGGGTCGGTCGCCATCTCGGATTCGAGTTCGGCGCGCGCGAACGTCACGATGCGCCAGGTACCGTGCCACGCCTCGGGGGAGGCGGGGTCGTGCAGCAGGACGAAACGGCCGGTGCCGAGGACGTCGTCAGCGTTCTTGGGGTCGACGACCTCCGCCGAGAACGCGACGGCGTGCGGGGCGATGCGACGCGGCGCGGGCACCTCGGTGAGGTGCACCTGCGGGCGCACGGCGGCGGCCTTGACCGTTTCGACGACGTCGGCGAAATACGTCGCGTCATCGTGCCTCAACGTGTGCATGCCCATGGCGGTAACCCTAGGGGCGTTATCACGCGAAACCTGGGAGCCACGCCGCGCGGGTCGTCAAGGGCCCCGCCCGGACCCATCGGCGATTCCTGTCCCCATCTGCGATTTTCGTCCACATTCACCAGGAGTGAATGTGGACGAAAATCGCAGATGGGGACAGGCGGTGCGCTGGGGTCTCGCCGGGCGTATGGCCCTAGAGTGGCGCGAATGGTGACGTTCGTGGCGCTGCTCTCCTCCGCCGTGTGGGGCACGGCCGACTTCGTGGGCGGGCTGTGGGCGAAACGCTTCCACCCCGTCAAGGTGGTGGCCCTGTCGCAGCTCGGGGGACTCGTCGCGGCACTGATCTTCTTCGGCGTCGTCTCCCTCTCCGGCACGCACGGCTCGTCCGACTGGACGTCGTGGGCGACGTGGGGCGTCGGCGCGGGGCTGAGCGGTGCCGTCGGGCTGATGTGTCTGTATGCGGCGCTGTCCAGCGGGACGATGGGTGTCGTCTCGCCGATCACGGCGCTGGGCGCGATCGTCCCCGTCGTCCTCGGCCTCGTGCGCGGGGACGCGTGGACGCCCGCGATCGGTATCGGGTTGCTCGTGGCCCTCGCAGGCGCGGTGCTCGCGAGCGGACCGGAACTGAGCGGCGACGTCGGACGACGCCCCGTCGTCCTCGCGTGCATCTCCGCGCTCGGATTCGGGGTGTCGCTGTATTGCATGGACGGTGGCGCGCGGCACGACCTGTCGGGAGCCATGCTGGCGATGCGTTGCGGGTCGCTGACGCTGCTGCTGCCGACGCTGTTCACCTTGCGCTCCAGGGGGCTGGCCCGGGAACCGCTGACGCGCCGCGACGTGCTCGTGCTGCCGCTGCTGGGCATGGGCGACCTGACGGCGAACCTGCTGTTCGCGGGGGCGTCGGCGCAGGGGCAGGTGTCGATCGTCGCCGTGCTCGGCTCGCTGTACCCCGTCGCGACGCTCGTCCTCGCCCGCGTCGTGCTTGCCGAGCGGCTGCGAATGGTGCAGCTCGTCGGGGTGGCGCTGACGGTCGTCGGCGTTGTTCTCGTGACGGTGTGACGGGACGTCCGCTCGGCGCCGTGCGCGTCGCGGGCGCTGCGCGCGTCCGTCGTCAGCTGACGAAGAACTCGAGTTCCTGGTCGTCATGGACGCGTGCGCGGCCGACGTGGTGCATGCCGATCCTGCGGGCCACCCGCTGCGAGGCGTGGTTGTCGAGATCGGTGACGGCGACGACGCGGCGCAGGCCGCCGGCGAGCGCTTCGTCGAGGATGGCGCGCGCAGCCTCCGTCACGTAGCCGCGGCCGGTGTGAGAGGCGTCGACGTCGTCATTCGTCCATCGACGCAGCGTCAGGCGCGGGGTGCGCAGTTCGTCAGCGGGACGTGCGGCGCCGTCGGCGTACGGCGTCGGCGTGTCGGTCGTCATGGGGCCAGCATGAGCGGGCGGCTGACGCGCCGCAGGAGCGGGACGGACTGGGAGCGACTCCGACAAGGCGCGACTCTATGTCGGACGTGCGAACGTGGACAGAAATCGCCGATGAGGACAGGAATCGCGAGGGTGGCCAAGAATCGCGAAAGGGAACAGGAATCGCCGAAGGGGACGAGATTGCAGATGTGGTCGCAGATCGCAGGAGGGGCGGTTCCGGGGCGTGCGACGCACCTCGACGGACCACCGCGGCCACTCGCCGTGCTCCCGCCACGCGTCACGCTGCCGCCACGCGCCGTGCTGTTACCACTCGTGGTGCGTCGGTCGACACTCACCGCGTGAGACGTCACACCCTCGACGCGCGGATCACCGCGTCGCGGCAAGGGGCGCGTGAGAGAATCCACGACGTGACCGAAGTGAACGCAGACCCGCGCAACTCCGTCCTCATCATGGCTGCCCGCGGCGAGGAGGTGCCGTACACGCCGGTGTGGTTCATGCGGCAGGCGGGGCGTTCGCTGCCCGAGTACCGCAAGGTGCGTGAGGGCGTCGGGATGCTCGAGTCGTGCCGCCGCCCCGACCTCGTCACCGAGATCACGCTGCAGCCCGTGCGCCGCCACGACGTGGATGCGGCCATCTTCTTCTCCGACATCGTCGTGCCGCTGGCTGCGGCCGGTGTCGACCTCGACATCGTCGCGGGCGTCGGCCCCGTCGTCGCCCAACCGTTCCGCACGCGCGCCGACCTCGAGCGTCTGCCCGAGCTGACGCCCGACATGGTCACCGACATCACCGAGTCGGTGCAGCTCATCACCGCCGAGCTCGGTGGCACTCCGCTCATCGGGTTCGCCGGCGCGCCGTTCACGCTCGCGTCGTACCTCATCGAGGGTGGGCCGTCGAAGAACCACGAGAACACCAAGGCGCTCATGTACGGCGATCCGCAGCTGTGGAACGACCTGTGCGCGCGCCTCGCGCAGATCTCGGGCGCCTTCCTGCGCGTTCAGGCAGCAGCGGGCGCGAGCGCCATCCAGCTGTTCGACTCGTGGGTCGGCAACTTGCCGCTCGACGACTACCTGCGCTTCGTCCAGCCCCACTCCCGCACGGCCCTCGCCGCCGTCGACGATCTGCCCGGCATCGACGTGCCGAAGATCCACTTCGGCGTCGGCACGGGCGAGCTGCTCGGTGCGATGGGTGAGGCGGGCGCCGACGTCGTGGGCGTCGACTTCCGCGTCAGCCTCGACGCGGCCCGCGAGCGCACCGGCAACCAGTACGCGCTGCAGGGCAACCTCGACCCGGCGCTGCTGTTCGCGCCGTGGGAGCCGCTCGCGGCGCGTGTCGACGAGATCGTCGCAGCCGGGCGGCGCGCGAAGGGCCACATCTTCAACCTCGGTCACGGCGTCCTGCCGAGCACCGACCCCGACGTCGTCACTCGGGTCGTAGAGCGTGTCCACAGCGTTTCCGCGCGCTGAGCGCCCCGCCCAGGCGCTCACGACGAGCAAGGGGCTGACGGCGCGCGGCGTCGTCGGCTCCGCGCTCGCCATGCTCGGCGGGTTCATGACGAACGACCTGCCGCCGGGCCCGGTGCGCGACGTGCTCGCGCCGCTGCACTGGCTCTACCAGCAGCAGCTGGGGCGCGTCGCGGGCTGGATCATCGTCGCTGCCGGCATGCTGTTGCTCGCGTGGGCCTGGATCGACCTCGTGCGCGCCACCCGGCACACGCCCCGCGACGGCGTCGCGCAACGCGCGGCGACGGCCGTCGTCAGGCGCCTGACGGCACTGTGGGCCCTGCCGTGGCTCATCGCGCCGCCGATGTTCTCCCACGACGGCTGGAGCTACCTCGCGCAGGGAGCGCTGACGCAGTCGGGCCGCGACCCGTACGTCGTCTCCCCGGGGGAGATGCCCGAACTGCTCACCTCGATGGTCGACCCGATCTGGCGCTACACGCCGACGCCATACGGGCCGCTGCCCCTGACGTGGGGCGCCCTGTGCACCGAGGTCGTGAAGGAACCGACGGTTCTCGTGTGGCTGCAGCGCGTCCCGATCATCATCGGGCTCGTCCTCGCCGCCTGGGCCGTGCCGCGTCTCGCGCGTCGCCTCGACGTCAGCCCCGCGCTCGCGAGCGCCCTGACGCTGGCCTCCCCGCTCATGCTCGCCCACGGTTTCGGTGGCGAGCACAACGACGTGCTCCTCATGGGCCTCGTCACGGTCGCGCTCGTGTGGGCAGCGGCGGGGCGCTGGGTGTGGGCCACCGTCTTCGTCGGTATCGCCGCAGGGGTCAAGTTCACCGCCATCGTGGCCGTCGTCCCCGTCGTGTTGTTGTCATTGCCGGTGGGCGTCGACCTGCGTCGACGTTTCGCCCGCCTCGCACAGGCGGGGCTGCTGGGGGCTCTCGTGACGGCGCTGTGCGGCATCCCGTATGGCCTCGGCGTCGGCTGGATCCGCGCGCTCAGCGTGCCGGGCGTCGTCGTCACGCCCGCCTCGATCCCCACGGCTCTCGGTTACCTGCCCCGCTACTTCTTCGGCTTCGTCAGCGACGAGGCCGGCGACCTCGCGATGGCGCTCATCCGCGGCGCCGGCATGGGTCTCGCCGTCATCCTCGTCATCTGGGCGGCGCTGCGCCGGCCGACGGGCAAACTGCCGTCGGCGATGGTGACGAACGCGGGAGTGTTCGCCGCAGTCGTCCTGCTCGCGCCCGTCGTGCACTCCTGGTACGCGTTCACCGTGCTGCCGTGCGGTGTGCTGCTCGCGATGCGCACCCGCCGCATCCACCTCGTCATGACGCTCGGGGTGGCGTCCGCGCTCACCGTCATGTGGGACACGACGCTCGCCGGCGCGAGTCTGCTCGTTGCGGCCGTCGTCGTCGCGGCGCACCAGTTCGCGCTGACGCGCCGTAGCGACGACCTGCCACCGCGGGTGCGTCGCTGGCTGAGTGCCTGAGGTTCGGCGCTCGTTCTTGCGGTTGAGTCACTTCGTGCCACGTGAGTCAGTCCTGACCGACGCGGGTCGCACGAAGTGACTCAGCTGCGCTCGGGAGGCGCGCAGCGCGGTGAAGGTGGAGGGCGGCGCGAGTGGCTCAGTGCGCTTCGGGGCCGACGTCTTCATGGGGCGTAGCAGCTCCACGGTGCAGGTCGACGATGAACCACGGCAGGAAGAACTGCACGAGCGGGCCGATGAGCAGGGCGTAGGCCACGGTGCCGAGCCCGACGACGCCGCCGAGCAGCCACCCGATGACGAGGACGCTCACCTCGATGCCGGTGCGGATGAGCCGCAGGCTCGCACCGGTGCGGTGGTGCAGGCCTGTCATCAACCCGTCGCGCGGGCCGGGGCCGAGCTGGCTGCCGATGTACATCGCACCGCCGATGCCGTTGACGACCAGCCCGAGCGCGAAGACCGCCACCTGCCAGGCGACGCCGTGCACGTCGGGCGTGACGGCGAGCGTCGCGTTGAGGGCGAGCCCGATCCAGACGGAGTTCGCGATCGTCCCGAGCCCCGGCCATTGGCGCAGCGGCACCCACAACAGCAGCACGGCGAACGACGTGATGATCGTGACGGTGCCCATGTCGAGCCCCGTGTGTTCGCTGACGCCCATGTGGAACACGTCCCACGGGTCGAGGCCGACATGGCTGCGCACGAACAGACCCATCGCGGCGCCGTACAGCGTCAGGCCGACGAACAACTGGGGCAGACGCAGCCCGAGACGCCCGGCGCGCAGTTGCTCGGTGGGCGTCAGGTTCGACAAGGTTCGGTGACGGCGCCGCACGCCGCCGGTCGAGGCCGCATCGTCAGGTGGCGGTGTGGGCATGCCCTGCTTTGGAACGTCGGCGGTAGGGTGGGGCGTGCGCATGGCGTCACCCTAGGGGCGAGTCGAGTCTCGTGCGCGTCGTGTCCAGGGGCGCAGAGGCGGCGCAATGATGCCGGCGGGTACGCACGTAGGACCTTCGTCACCATCTGGGCCGCAGGCGCCTCTCGACGACGTGGCTGGGGATGCGAGGTGAAATGCTGGATCACATGAAGGTCGGCATCATCGGTGGTGGCATCTCGGGGCTCGTCGCAGCGTGGCACGTCAGCACGACGCACCCGGACGCGCAGGTGACGGTGTTCGACGCGGACGAACGCGTCGGGGGCAAGCTGCGCCAAGAGGTGATCGCCGGGCACGCCGTCGACGTCGGCGCCGAGTCGGCGCTCTGGCGTCGGCCCGAAGTCGTCGCGCTGCTCGCCGAGCTCGGCGTCGATTCCGTTCACCCGCAACGCTTTCCAGCGATGCTGTGGTCGCGCGGCTCGCTCGAGGCGCTGCCCGCGGGCACGCTCATGGGCATCCCGTCCGACCCACACGCCGCCGCCGGTCTCCTCGACGACGCCGAGGTCGCGCGCGCCGCCGACGAACGGGCCGTCAGCCTCACCCTCGACGATGCTGACGCCGACATCAGCGTCGGTGACGCCGTCGAGCAGGCACTTGGCTCGGCCGTCGTCGACCGCATGGTAGAACCGCTGCTCGGTGGCGTGTACGCCGGCCACGCGCGCGAGCTGTCGACGCGCGCCTGCGTCCCCGCCCTGTACGCCGCGCTGCGCGCCGGCACCCCGCTGACGCAGGCTGCTGCGGCCGCGTCGTCGGCCGTTTCGTCGATCGACGCCCGCCAGGTGTTCGGCGCACCCGCCGGGGGCATGGGGTCGTTGCCCGAGAAACTTCGCGAAGCCCTCGACGCCAGGGCAGTGGCGATCCGCACCGGGGCCACCGTCACAGACCTGCGTCGCGCCCTCGCGCACCGCGCCGGCTGGCACGTCGAGGTCGACGTCGACGGCCTGCCCGAGCCGCATACGTTCGACGCCGTCGTCCTCGCGACGCCGGCGCCCGTCACAGCCCGATTGCTCGCCGACCTCGCCCCCGCGGCGGCCAACGCGATCGCCGAGATCGAGTACGCCTCGATGGCCATCGTCACCTACGCGTTCGATTCGACTGTCGCACAGCAGCTTCCGCAGGGTACGGGCTTCCTCGTCCCGCCCGTCGACGGCCGCACGATCAAGGCGTCGACGTTCTCGTCGATCAAGTGGCCGTGGCTCGCCGAGGCTGCCCCCGACGTCACGTACGTGCGGGTCTCGCTCGGACGCCACCGCGACGACGCGATCCTCGACGAGGGCGACGACGCCCTCGCCGCAGCGGGCCTGGCCGACCTAGAGCACGCCCTCGGCCACCCGCTGCCGACGCCGCGCGATCAGCACGTGCAGCGCTGGCGGGACGGGCTGCCTCAGTACGCCCTGGGCCACCTGGCGCGCATCGAACGGGCTGAGGACGCGCTCGCCGACCTGCCCGGACTCGCTGTCGCAGGGGCTGCGATGCACGGTGTCGGCATCCCCGCGTGCGTCGCGACGGCCCGCGCGGCCGCGGATCGCGCCGTCACTTCGAGCGCGCCGCGCGCCTAGACTTTCCACCAGAATCCGAAGAAGTGCGACGACAAGGAGGCGGACGATGACGTCCGAGACGAACACCCCCGCAGACACCGCGAGCAAGGCCGAACCGAAGCACGTCATGGTCGATCGCATCAATGGTTCGCTCGTGTACGCGATGTGGTCGGTCTTCTCCGTCTCCAAGGAGATCGACGGCGACCGCGACGCCATCGCCGCCGAGGCGCAGGCTTTCTTGGACTCGCTCGCCGACAAGGGCGTCACCGTCCGCGGCGCCTACGACCTCGCCGGCCTGCGCGCCGAGGCCGACCTCATGCTGTGGATGCACAGCGAATCCGTCGACGAACTGCAGAGCGCCTACCGCGGATTCCTCGCGACGCAGCTCGGGCGTCACCTCACGCCGTTCTGGTCGAACATGGCGATGCACCGTGTCGCCGAGTTCAACCGCGGCCACATCCCCGCGTTCATGGCCGACGAGCGTGCCCGCGAGTACATCTGCGTCTACCCGTTCGTGCGCAGCTACGACTGGTACCTGCTGCCCGACGAGGAGCGCAAGAAGATGCTCCACGACCACGGCATGGCCGCGCGCGAGTACCCCGACGTGCGCGCCAACACAATCGCCTCGTTCGGTCTCGGCGACTACGAGTGGATCCTCGCGTTCGAGGCCGACGACCTGCACCGCATCCTCGACCTCATGCGCGAGATGCGCTACACCGAGGCGCGCCGTCACGTGCGTCACGAGATCCCGTTCTTCACCGGCCCAATGACGACGATGGACAAGTTCGTCTCGCGTCTGCGCTGACGCTCTCGCGAGGCCCCGCGGGGCGAGGCAATCGTCGCCCGGTCATGACGAAGGCCCCGAAGGCCCGGTTCGAGTTCTCACTCGAACCGGGCCTTCGTCATGCGGCCTCACCGCGGCCTCCCGCGTCCCGTCACGTCAGCACCTCAACGACGCGGGGGAGGCTGCGTCAGCGGGCGGCCTCCGTCGCGACGGCGTCGACGGAGCCGACCCACCACTGGTAGTGATCGAGCACGTCGTGCGCGATCTGTTCCTTCGTGTACGTGTCGATCTCGTACGTGCCGCCGCCGGGCACGACGACCTCGAGCTGGCACGAGGTGTCGTCGGCCTCCACCATGCGCGATCCGTACGAGGCGACCTTCACCCGTCGGATGTGCGTGAAGTAGTGGAAGTCGTCGAAACCGGGCTCCTGCGCGTGGACGGTGAGCGTCACCGTCCGCGCGACGTGACGGCTCGGATCCGCGTTCCTCCCGACGACGGCGTCGACGCCGCTGTTGCGCAGTTCGGCCGCGACCTCCTCGAGGGCCGGTTCGACGACACTCGTCATGCGCGTCTCGAGGGTGCGCAGCGAGACGGTGCCGAACTGGCGTGCCAGCCGGTTGCGCCACGAACCCTGCGTCGGCGCGGGTGGCGCCGACACGACCGACGAGCGCAGCGAAGCACGCAGCGCGTCGCTCTGACGCCGCTCGCCCTCGAGCGCGCGATGCAACCCGATCATGACGAGCACCATGACGACCGCGAACGGCAACCCCATGACGACGGTCGCCGACTGCAGCGCCTTGATGCCGCCGACGACGAGCATCGCCACCGTCAGCAGACCGGTCGCGGCGGCCCACAGGATGCGAACCCACGGCTTCGCGTCCGTCTCCGGGTCGGGCAGCGTCGACGAAAGGTTCGCCATGACGAGCGCGCCGGAGTCGGCCGAGGTCACGTAGAACAGCAAGCCGACGAACGTCGCGAGCCCGATGATGAACGTCGCGGCCGGGTACTGCTGGAGCAGGTCGAAGAACCCCGTCTCCGGTGCGTTGACGGCCGATTCGCCGAACGCCGCGTCCCCGCCCCGGATGCGCTCGATCGCGCTGTTGCCGAACATCGTCACCCACATGACGATGTAGAGGAACGGGATCGTCAGGGTGCCGGTGACGAACTGCCCGATCGTGCGCCCCTTCGAGATGCGCGCGAGGAACATGCCGACGAAGCTCGCCCACGCGATCCACCAGGCCCAGAAGAACAGCGTCCAGCCGTTCATCCAGTCGGCGGGGTAGTCGTAGGCCATCGTGTCCATCGTCATGCCGGGGAACATCGAGACGAAGTCGCCGACGTTCATGACGGCGGCGCGCAGCAGGAACGACGTGTCGCCGAACACGAGCACCCAACCCGCGAGCAGCAGCGCCAGGATGACGTTGAGCTGGCTGAGGATGCGGATGCCCTTGTCGACGCCGGACGTCGCCGAGATCGTCGCCATGACGACGGCGAGGACGACGAGGCCGATCTGCACCGGCAGGCCCTGCGGCGCGCCGAACAGCACGTCGAGGCCGACGTTGAGCATGACGACACCGATGCCGAGGCTCGTCGCGACACCGAAGATCGTGCCGAGGACGGTGGCGATGTCGACTGCGTTGCCGATGCCACCCTTGATGCGCTTGCCGAACAGCGGATACAGCGCTGAACGGACGGCGAGCGGCAGCCCCTTGCGGTGGGCGAAGTAGCCGAGGGCGAGGCCCATCAGCGTGTACATGCCCCACCCGGTGATGCCGTAGTGGAACAGCGTCCAGACCGTCGCCTCACGTGCGGATTCGACGGTGCCGCCCTTCCCGGTCGGCGGGTTGAGGTACTGCGTCGCCGGTTCGGCCACCGCGAAGAACATGAGGTCCGTGCCGATGCCGGCGGCGAACAGCATGCATGCCCACGAGAACGTGGAGTACTCGGGCCGGTCCGAGTCGGCGCCCATGCGCACCTTCGGGTGACGCAGCGCGATGTACGCGACGAAGACGAGCGTCGCCGTCGCGAGCAGGATGTAGAACCAGCCGAACCAGTCGCCCATCCACGCCGTCAGATCACCGAGCTGCTTCTCGGCGGTCTTGGGGGCGACGAGGCACCACCCGGCGACGAGGACGATGAACACGGCCGTGCCGCCGAGGACGACAGGCTTGACCTTGGGGTCAACGACCTGTTCGTCCTCGGCGCTGACGGTGGCGGGGCTGCTCACGGCTGCTCCGCCATCACCTTCGCGGCGCTCGGGATCTCGTCCTTGGCGTCCCAGGCGTCGTTGCGCGCGTCTCCCTGGGGCCACAGCGGCATCCCGGCCTTCGCGCGGTAGACCGGCGGGTCCTGCGGCTCGAGCATCGTGTTGCCGGCGATGAGGTCGGCGGCGCGCTCGGCGACCATCATGACGGGCGCGTAGATGTTGCCGTTCGTGATGCTCGGGAAGACCGAGGCGTCGGCGACGCGCAGGCCTTCGGTGCCGTGCACCTTCATCGAGTTCGGGTCGACGCACGACATCTCGTCGGTGCCCATCTTGACCGAGCAGCTCGGGTGCAGGGCGGTCTCCGCGTCCTTCGCGATCCAGTCGATGATCTCCTGGTCGGTGGCGCAGTCGGGCCCGGGGCTGATCTCGCCGCCGTCGAACGAGGCGAACGCAGACTGCGACAGGATGTGACGCGCGGTGCGCACGACCTCGACCCACTCGCGACGGTCGTTCTCCGTCGACAGGTAGTTGAACAGGATGCTCGGGTGCTGCTTCGGGTCGGCGTTCTTGATGCGCACGTGACCGCGCACGTCAGAGTTCATCGGGCCGATGTGCACCTGGTAGCCGTGCTCGTGGTCACCGCCGGTGCCGTCGTAGCGGACGGCGACGGGCAGGAAGTGGAACATCAGGTTGGGGTACTGGACGTCCTCGTTCGTGCGGAGGAAGCCGCCGGCCTCGAAGTGGTTGGAGGCGCCGACACCGGAGTTGAGGAACAGCCACTGCGCACCGATGTACGGGGCCTTCCACTTCTTCAGCCACGGCTGGATGGAGACGGGCTGCTTCGACTCGTGCTGCAGGTACACCTCGAGGTGGTCCTGAAGGTTCTCGCCGACTCCGGGCAGTTCGACGCGCGGCGTCACGCCGGCCTCGCGCAGGTACTCGGGGTTGCCGACGCCCGAAAGCTGCAGCAGCTGGGGGGTGTTGAACGCTCCACCGCACAGGATGACCTCGCCGGCGTCGACGCTGTGGTGACGACGGCCGCCGCGCACGAAGTCGACACCCGTGACACGGTTGCCGTCCCAGCGCAGCTTCGTGACGAACGACAGCGTCGCGATGTCGAGGTTCTTGCGGTTCTTGATCGGCCACAGGTACGAGCGCGACGCGCTCATGCGCGAGCCGTTGAACGTGTTGTGGTCGAAGGGCGCGAAGCCCTCCTGGCGGTAGCCGTTGACGTCGTCCGTCAGCGCGTAGCCGGCCTGCTGCGTCGCCTCGAAGAAGGCCTGGAACAGCGGCGACGACGCGGGGCCGCGCTCGAGCACGAGGGGGCCGGAGCCGCCGCGCCAGGCGTCAGCGCCGGCGAGCGTCGTCTCCATGCGCTTGAAGTACGGCAGGCAGTGCTTGTAGTCCCAGTCCTGCATGCCCTCGAACGACGCCCACTTCTCGTAGTCGCCGGGGTTGCCGCGCTGGAAGATCATGCCGTTGATCGAGCTCGAGCCACCGAGCACCTTGCCGCGCGTGTGCGCGACGCGGCGGCCGCCCATGTAGGGCTCCGGGTCGGTCTCGTACTTGTAGTCGTACAGCGGGTTGCCCGAGGGGAACATGAGCGCTGCGGGCATGTGGATGAGCGGGTCGAACTTGAAGTCGGCGCGCCCCGCCTCGAGGACGAGGACGCTCGTGCCGGCGTCCGCCGAGAGGCGGTTGGCGAGGGCGGAACCGGCGGATCCACCGCCGACGATGACGTAGTCATAATGCTTCTTCATGGTGTCTCTCCTGATCGTTCGATCGTTCGATCGGTCTCGGTGTCGTGGGTGCGCTCAGGCCTGCTCGCGACCGGAGAACCAGTCGGCGGGCGCGGGGCGCGTGTTGTGCCAGATGTGCTTGGTCTCGACGTACTCGCCGAGGCCGGCCTCACCGAGTTCGCGGCCGATGCCGCTCTGCTTCATGCCGCCCCACTCGGCCTGCGGGACATAGGGGTGGTAGTCGTTGATCCAGATCGTGCCGTGACGCAAACGCTTCGCGACGCGCTCCGCGCGGCCGGCGTTCTCCGTCCACACCGCGCCGGCGAGGCCGTAGATCGTGTCGTTCGCGATGGCGACGGCGGCGTCCTCAGCCTCCTCGCGCGTGGCGCCGGAGAACGTCTCGACCGTGAGGACGGGGCCGAACGACTCGTCGTGGACGCACGCCATCGAGGCGTCGCACGCGTCGAGGATCGTCGGGAGGTAGTAGGAGCCGTTCGCGAGTTCACCCTCGCCGCGCTTGCCTCCGGTGCGCAGCACGGCGCCGTCGGCGACGGCCCGCTGCACGTAGGCGTCGACCTTCTCGAGGTGCGCCTCGCTGATGAGCGGGCCCGTCTCGGCGTCGTCGTCGAACGGGCCGCCGAGGCGGATCAGCTCGCAGCGACGCACGAGTTCGTCGACGACCTCGTCGTGGATCGACTCCTCGACGATCAGACGCGCACCGGCGGAGCACACCTGGCCCGAGTCGAGCATGATCGCGGTCAGGGCGTTGTCGATGGCGGCGGGCAGGTCGGCGTCGGCGAAGACGACGTTGGGGTTCTTGCCGCCGAGTTCGAGGGCGACCCGCTTGACCGTCGGGGCGGCCGCGGCCATGATCGCGCGGCCGGTGACGACGCCACCGGTGAAGGAGACGAGGTCGACCTCCACGTTCTCCGTCATCTCGACGCCGACGCTCGAGCCCGGGCCGAGGACGAGGTTCGCGACGCCCGCGGGCAGGCCGGCCTCGGCGAGGGCGTCCATGAGCCACATCGCGCTCTGCGGCGTCAGTTCGGCGGGCTTGAGGACGAACGTGTTGCCCGCCGCGAGCGCCGGTGCGACCTTCCACGCCGTCTGCAGCAGCGGGTAGTTCCACGGCGTGATGAGCGAGCACACACCCACGGGCTCGGTGACGACGCGGCTCGACACGTCCGGCATGCCCGTCTCGACGACGCGGCCGGCGTGCTGCGTCGTCAGCGCCGAGAAGTGGCGGAAGACACCGATGATGTCGTCCATGTCGATGAGCGACTCGGCGTAGCGCTTGCCCGTGTCCTGCGACTCCATGCGCGCGACCTTCTCCTTGTCCCGCTCCAGCAGGTCGGCGAGTTTCGCGAGCAGGGCGGCGCGCTCGGGGGCGGGCGTGTTCGGCCACTCACCCGAGTCGAACGCGCGACGTGCGGCGGCGATGGCCTTCGCCGCGTCCTCGGCCCCGGCCTCGTCCACGACGATGACCTCGCTGCCGTCGGCCGGGCAGGTGATGGTGCGCTTCTCGCCGGACGCTGCGGCGACCCATTCGCCGTCGATGTACAGGGTGTTCATTCGGCCTCCTCGTGCTCGGTGCGTGACGCAGGCGACGAGCCGGCCGCCCTGGGTGCGGGCGTCTCGTGACGTGCGCGACGCGGGTCTGGCCTGCCCGTGCGACGCGACGGGCGGGTGGCCAGAGGGAATATAACGTGCGTTATCGACACCAGGATAACGCACGTTATATTCTGGTGATGTGAACACCCGAACACCCGTGCGCGAACGGCTGCTGGACGCGGCCGACTCGCTCCTCTTCATCGAAGGTGCCTTCGCGACGCCCGTCGACACGATCCTCAAGCGCGCGGGCGCATCGCCGCCCAGCCTCTACGCCCACTTCGGCAACAAGGAGGGGCTGATCGCCGCGGCGCTGCGACGTCGCCTGAACATCTGGACCCAGGTGTGGGACGACGCGATCGCCGCCGCCGCCGATGATGAGGAACGCCTGCTCGCGCTGTGGCCGGCGCTCGCGACCTACCAGGCGGAGCGCCTGCCCGAGCGGTGGTGCGCGTTCAGCGGGACGAGCGCCGCCATCGTCAACCCTGGCCCGGATCTGCGCGCCGTGCTCGAGGAGGAAACGGCGCTACTGCGCGACAGGCTGCTGGCGTACAGCGAACCCGTTGCAGGGGCGGCGGCGCCGCACCTGGCGTCAGCGCTCATGACGATCTATGCCGGGACGCTCGCGCTCATGCTTCGCGAACCGTACGAGGACGCCCTCGAGGAGGGGCGACGTGCCGCCGAGATGCTCGTGCGCTCGTATCGCGTCGCGCGGGAGCGGGCGGTCTGAGATTGGAGCGCCGCTCGTGCTCGCGCGTGGGCCGGCGGACAGGGCGCGGTGACGCAAACTGCACGAGAAATGCGCATCTGCACGAGGAGTGTGCGGCACATTCCTCGTGCAGATGCGTAATTTTCGAGCAGATCCTCCGCGGCAGGGTTGGGGCTACGTCAGGATCGGGCGTGGCGACCGTCAGTTCGTGGCGGGCCGCAACGTCATGCTGATCGAGTTGATGCAGTAGCGCTCGTCCGTCGGCGTCGAAAAACCTTCACCGCGGAAGACGTGGCCGAGGTGGCTGTCGCACTTCGCGCAGCGCACCTCGGTGCGTATCATGCCGTGGCTGCGATCCTCGATGAGACGGACGTCGTCAGCATCGGCGGGCGCGAAGAACGCGGGCCAGCCGCATCCGCTGTGAAACTTCTCGCGGCTCGTGAACAGTTCGGCGCCGCAGGCGCGGCACGCGTAGACGCCCTCGGTCTCGGTGTCGGTGTACTCGCCACGGAAGGCCGGCTCGGTGCCGCCCTCGCGCAGGACGGCGTACTCGGCGGGGGAGAGCGTGGCTCGCCAGTCCTGCTCGGACGTCGGGGTGGTCGGGTCGCTCATCGAAGAACCTCCTGGACGAGGGCGTCGGCGCCGCCGAGTGGCGGGCCGTGGGGTGTCGAGTCATCGTCGCTCGAGCGGTGAGCCCTCTCGCTGGTGCTGGCAGCGTCCCCCGAGCAGGGGCGGCCTGACAAACGGTTCGGGCTCACGTCATCGTCAACCACGCGGGGCGCCGGTTCGTTCCCGCAGGACGCAGTCGCCGCAGACCGTGTCGCGTGAGTTGCCCGGCAGCCGATAGAGCTGACAGCAGCTGTGACGGCGAAAGCTCACTGTCCCGATGCGGCCGTCGGTCAGTGGTCGGCCACGGGCTGCGGTCAGTGCCGTGAGGCAGGCATCGGCGATCTGTCTCACCGCCGTCGACTGGCCGGGATCGACCCTGACGACGGTGCGCGCCGCGCCATGGAGCGCCGACGCCACGTTGCCCCAGGCAATCGAAGCTGACGGCGTCAGCGCGGTCGACGTCAGGGGAATTGCCAGTCGATCGACGAGGGCGCGGGCGAAGTGATCGACGCTCGTGTTGACGGCGACGCTCGCGTCGCTGGCGGCGTGTGCGACGGGGGTGGCGAGCGCCGGCCGGGCACTCCATTCGGGGGAGAGCGCCAGCGGAAACGTGGTCGTGCCGTCGTCCTGCCAGAACAGTTGGTCGAGCGTGGGGACGCAGGCACCTCTCGAGCCCCCGGAGGGTGTATTCCGCAGCGCCGACCCGATCCACGGTGACAGCACCCGCGCGCACACCCCGAGATGCAAGACGGCGCCGAGCGCACGGACGTCGACATCATCGGAGTGAAGAGAACCGGCAGCGGCCGTCCGCTCGCGAGCTCGGTCGATCCACGCGCCCAGGGCGCCACGGGACGCGAGGTCGGCGCCGAGGGGCCGCCAATCCGCCCCCGGCGTCATGGCATCCACGCGGAAGAACGGGCCCAGGTCGGGCTCGCTCACGCGGGAGGCGGAGGGGGACGGCATGCCTCAACCCTGCCAAGGCGAGTGGGGCGAGGCAACGCGGGGCGGGCATCCGTCGCCTACGCTTCGAGCATGGCGTCCACCGCAGTGACCCTCGAGATTCCCGGCCCCGACGGCGAGGAGCGCACCGTCAGGGTGTCGAGTCCCGATCGCGTCGTCTATCCCGACGACGGGGTGACGAAGCTCGACCTCGTCGAGTATGTGCTCGCCGTGGCCGAGCCGTTTCTGCGCTGGAGCGGCGATCGGCCTGTCGCGTTGGAGCGTTACCCGAAGGGGCTGGCGGACAAGCCGTTCTTCAGCAAGAACCCGCCCAAGGGTGCGCCGAGTTACGCGCGCAGTGTGATGTGCACGTACCCGAGCGCCCGGGCGCACGAGCAGCTCGTCCTCGACGAGCCCGCGATGCTCGCCTGGTGCGTGCAGATGAACACGGTGACGTTTCATCCGTGGCCCGTGCGCGCCGAGAACAACGACAATCCTGACGAGCTGCGCATCGACCTCGACCCGCAGCCGGGGCGCGATTTCGCTGATGCCGTCGAGGCGGCGTTCGCGCTCAAGGAGCTCATGGAGTCGCTGGGGTTCACACCGTTCGTCAAGACGTCCGGCAACCGTGGCGTCCATGTGTATGCACGCATCGCGCCGACGCGGGAGTTCCTCGACGTGCGTCACGGTGTCATCGGCATTGCGCGCGAGTTGGAGCGTCGGCTGCCCGATCTGGTGACGACGGAGTGGTGGAAGGAGCTGCGCGGCGAGAAGGTGTTCGTCGACTTCAACCAGGCGAACCGCGACCGGACGATCGCCGCGGCGTATTCGCCGCGGCCGCTGCCGGGTGCGCCGGTCTCGATGCCGGTGGCGTGGTCGCAGCTGCGTGACGTCACGCCGTCCGACTTCACGGTGCGCACCGTGCCCGGCATCGTCGCTGCGGACGGTGACGCATGGGCGCGGGCGCCGGGGGAGTCGATGAACGACCATGTCGGTGACGTCGACGCGGCCATCGCGCTGTGGGACGCCGACGTCGAACGCGGCCTGCCCGAGCTGCCGTTTCCGCCCGATTACCCGAAAATGCCCGGTGAGCCGCCGCGCGTGCAGCCGAGCCGCGCCAAGAAAGACGCGCCGTGACGCCGTGGCTCGAGACCGAGCGGCTCGTGCTG
>NZ_AEIQ01000064.1:0-138649 GCF_000152185.1 Dermacoccus sp. Ellin185
TTGCGATCGGCAGCGCGGCAGTCAGTGCCACAGCGGGAACCGACACGGCATTGGCCTGCTGCTTATAGAACCCGCAAGTTGCATGTCTCGCCCCGCCGATAGCTGATCGGCAGGGGTCGTCTCTGCACACCGAGCAGCAGGGTGCTCAGATGCGACCCCCAGCGTCTCTCAGAGGTGTGCAAAACCCTTGGCCAAACTCAGGGCGCCAAAACCGTCTCCAGATGATGCGTTTTGCACTCCGCGTGCGTGGAGCCAACTGATGATGACGTGAACGTGTGGCAGCGAGCCGGGGCTTATCTCCGAGTGCACGGGGCCGACACGCCGCATGGCGCGTCACCTCAACCGAGTTCGGGCTCGTCTCTGCGTGTATGGGGCCGATCTGCGGAGGGTGAACCCGTGGCCACACGAACCGGGCTCATCTCCGCGTGCGCGGGGCCGACTTGACGATGAGGATGCCGAACTCGGTGCCGGCGGGCTCATCTCCCCGTGCGCGGGGCCGACGATCACCCCAGCCACAGCGGGCGGTGACCCCGGGGCTCATCTCCGCGTGCGTGGGGCCGACATCTTGAGTAGCGCGCCGCGGTTCGGTTTGTTGGGCTCATCTCCGCGTGCGCGGGGCCGACCCTTGCGGGGTGCTGTGTTTCCGCGCTTTGCAGTTGGTGGGGGAAGCATTTGCCCTCACTTTCGCTTCCCCGTCGGGGGGAGATGACCGGACGCGATTACACGGCCGGGGTGGCCCACCTCGCGGTGGGTCTTCCCGCTTCGCAGAACGTCGCGCGACAGATGTCTCACCGCGCCCTCCACGGGCGTTTTGCGACTCCTCCATGCCGGGGGCGTCGTGGGATGCGAGAGCGGTGCGAAGGACGTTCTTCGCCGCGTTGACGTCACGGTCAAGCACCGTGGCGCAGTTCTCGCAGTGGTACACGCGTTCCGACCGGGGCAGATTGGCTTTCTCCGCCCCGCACGTCGAACACGTCCTGCTCGTGGGAACGAAGCACCCTGAGGGCAGGAGCTGCGATCGGTACCACGAAGTCTTGTAGGTGAGTTGTCGCCGCATCTCGGCGAAGCTCGCGTCGAGGATGGAACGGTTGAGGCCCGCTTTCGCGGCGACGTTGCGGCCAGGCTTGTCGATGCTGCCTCGTGCGCTGCGCGTCATGACGGCGACGTTGAGGTCGTCGACAGCGACGACGGCGTGCGAGGTCGCGAGCTGCTTCGTGATGGCGTGCAGTGTGCTCGCGCGGTGCTGGGCGACAGCGGCGTGCTCTCGCGCGAGACGGGCTCGAGCCTTGACGCGGCCCGTCGTGGGTGTGACGCGTTGGCCACGCTTGGGGGTGTCGATGAGGTCGCCGTTGGGTAGGCGCCACTTGCTGCGCGACAAGGCGCGCTGGGCGCGGGTCAGCCGCTTCTGCGCCGCGCGCAGGTGGCGCGGGTTGTCGATGATGGTGGCGTCGCTGAAAGCCATCAGGTGGTGCACACCCACGTCGACCCCGACCGCGCCTGCGGCTTGCTGGCGCGGGGTGGGGTGGTCGGGGATGTCGAGTGTTTCCAGCGCGAGGATGCTCACTGACCAGCCGTTGCCCGCGCGGGAGATCGTGGCTGACTGGATGCGTGCCACGCCGCGACGGATGCGTCGGGCGAGGTGGCGGATGTTGCCCTTGAGCCGGATGGAGCCGGTGACGGAGATCTTCTTCGGCAGCGTCAGTCGGCGGTAGCCGTCCGGGCGGATGCTGGGACGCTTCACGTCGTGGGCCAGGGTGAAGCTATCGCGGCAGCGCCCCTTGGACTTGAAGCGGGGGTATCCGACACGCCGCCCGGCGCGTCGACCTGTCAGGGAGTCGAGCCAGTTCTGCCACGCCGTGTCAGCTTGGCGCATCCCCGAGACCCAGCTGCGGCGGTTGACCTCGGTGCGCCAGGCGTAATCCGGGTCGCGGTCGAACGCCTTCTCGTTGGTTTGGGATGTGGGGATGCGGTAGTAGCGCGAGGCGTCCTTCTTCGCGGCGGCGAGGGCCTGATCTGCGTCGAGGTGGCCGTAGCGGGTGTAGGTCAGATCGGCGACGCACGCGCTCCACATGCGGTGGGCGTGCACCTTGGCGCCGAGGGCCCAGTTGAAAGCGGCGCGGGAGGCGCCCGCATGAGAGGCCAGTGCTGCGGTCTGTGCGTCGGTCGGGTCCAGGGGGACGCGGTATGCGCGCAAGATTTCACGAGTGGTCATGGGGTGCCTCCTTCCTTGGTGAGAACCTAGTCGTGCACACCGACAACCCCGGAATTCCGGGGAATCTATGGGGTTGGGGGGTGTGGAGCTTCGTCGCGTTGTTGCGGGCTCGGGGTGGGACCCGTGCGCGGCCGTATGCGCGCGGGGATAACCCACTCGTTACGCACCCGCGTCTCGACGCCGCGCTCTGCCCACACGACGCGGCAGTGCCACAGCGAACCTTCGACACGCTGCTCGATGAGCAGGGCTTGCACCCACTCGCCGTCGACATACAACTCGACGTGCCCATCACGCGGTGCGACCCCACGAGGAAGCTCCCACGGGCGTTCGTCGGGGTCTTCGGGGATGCCGGCGCGTACCCCGATCGGTGCGACGTGCCCGTCCTTGCGATTCATCCCGCCAGCCATCGTGGCACGTGGCGCCGACAACGGCTTATCAGGCAGGTCGCGACGTCCTGCGCAGGCGGGAAGCCGCTCACCAAGGGGGTGTGAGCGAGGGTGTCACTCCGGGCGCCCACGGAGCGGGGGTGGTGAGTCCATTGGACTCACCACCCCCGTCGTCCTGCTAGCTCATCTGAGGACCCTGGTGAGAGAGTCCGGAAGGAGAGTCGCCGTAGTCGCTGTGGCGCTGATGGCGCGCTGCCAGCGCATCACGCACTCTCGGGCTACCCTCGGCGTTGATCTGCTGCTGGGTGCGAGGCGGGGACGGCGAAGCTGAGTCGGTCTCCCACTCATCCCACGCCTGCTCCCACAGCGCCGATTCATCCTCATCCTGATGGCCCCTGGTCGCCGCCGCGGTCTCGGTGGCCTGAGCCTGCGGGGCGACCGGTGTGGTGACCTCTTCTTGCGGTTCTCCCTGCTCTTCGTCCGAGTCCTGGCCGCGCATCACTCGCTCGAGTTCGGCGACCTTGTGACGCACGGCCTGCAGTTCGGCTTCACGGGCGAAGGGCTGCCCAAGGTTCGCCTCGGCCGTCACCTTGTCGCGCTGTGCTGCGTCGAGTCGCTGCTCCGCCCTCGTCAGTGCTCCTTCCATGCCGGCGAGAGCGTTTTCCATCTTGGTGACGACGCCGTGCGACCCGGGTAGTCCCATGAGCGCGAACGCGTCGTCACGCACGAAGACGTCGTCGGGGGCTGCCTGCATCTGGAGGTTCGCCTTCGTGACACCCAGGCTGGAGTCGACGACCACGTCGAACCGGTGCCCGCCCAGCGTCACCAGGGCCTCGAGCGTGACAGGTTCTCGCGTGACGCGGGCGCGTGACGCGGCTGCGCCGAGGTGCTCACGGATGGCGTTGGCAGCTTCGACGCGCTCGGTGAAGACCTGGCCCGCGACGGTGGCGCGGAACGCGTCACCCTTCGTCTCGGTGCGGTCCACGATCGCGTCATTCAGCGCCGGGATGCGTCGCGAGTAGCTACTGATCGCGGTGTTCGCCGCGTCAACCGCCTGCCGGGTCTGGGTCTGTGATCGCCGGTGCCCGCGGTCGGCAGGCTTTCCAGGACCGACAGGTCTTGGTCGGCCTGGGCTTTCTCCAGGATGAGGGGGTTGTCCGAGGCGATCGCCTTGACCTCGCTCATGTTGAACGACTGGCTCGTCTCGATGTCCTCAGCGGTACGCGTCGCGGAGCCCTTGATGCACGTCCGCTTCGACTCCAGCTCCCGCAGGTCCGTGACCTTCGCACCCGGCAAGAAGTTCAGCGCCACGACTCTCCGCCATGATCGTTCTCGAGAGGCCCACCCCGAGCGCCTGCCGCCGACCTCACGACGCGGGTGTTGGCTCTCGAAACCGCTCTCGAACGGATCGTCTCAGAACGTGCCGACAACGATGGGGTTTGAGAGAGAGGTCGACCTGCTTGCAGTGCGGCGAAACTCGCGCTGATGTATGCCGAGCAGTTCTCAGCCGCCGCAAGCCTGTCCGGATACTTCAGCCCGCACGAGGACGAGATGACGGGTTCGTTGTTCGGTGGGCAGGAGAAGCTGCACCAGGAGAACGACCTGACGTGGCGGATCCAGCACCTGCCGATTCCCCACAGCGCGATCTTCGCGACGATGGGCCAGGCCGAGGGTGGTGACGAGGGCATCGAGAACACCCGCGCGTTCATGGCGGCTGCGCGGGCACCCCTCACGACGAAGTTCGAGGTCGTCGACGGCGGTGGCCACAACTTCGGCACGTACCAGCGCGTCATGCCCGATGCGTTCGCGTGGCTCAGTACCTACACGGGGCGCTGACCGGCAGACGACGTGGCCCGTCGCCAGTGTCCACGAAATCAGCCCCCGTTCGACGAGGCAGGCGGCCCAGCGGCGAGATTCGGGCAAAGCAAGAACTTGAAAGCGCAATGACCTCTAGGATCGGCGGTGACGTGCCGACGGCCGTCACCCCTCCCACCTCGAAGGAAACGCCCAGATGAACCGTGCCCTCGCCCTGGCCGGCGCGACGACGCTCGCCGCCGCCACCGCCTTCACCGCCACGCCCGCCCTGGCCGCGGCGACCGTCACGACGCGCGTCGCGAACCTTGCCGTGACACCGACGACGGTCACGAAGGGCTCGAGCATCACGCTCAAGGGCCAGGCGCAGAAGCTGGCGAAGACCTGGACGGCGACTCCGGGTGCGTCTGTCGTCGTGTTCTTCGACGCTGACGGTTCTGCCCCGAACACCGCGCAGCGCACGCTGAAGGCCGATGCGCGCGGCAACTTCGCGACGTCGATGGCCCCGCAGGCGAGCGGATACTGGAGTGTTCAGCTCAAGGCGACGTCGACGAACAAGGCCTCGACATCGACGCGTGTCTACGTCAAGGTCACGGCCCCCGCGCCATCGCGCGGCAGCGCCATCGTCATGCCGAAGGGCAGCGTCAACTGCCCCAGTTGGGCGCCGATCAAGGGCAATGCGTCGAGCCACATCTTCCACAGGCCCGGCCAGCGCTTCTACGCCAAGACGCAACCCGAGATGTGCTTCTCGACGCCGGCTGCCGCGATCAAGGCGGGGTATCGCGCGTCGAAGATCTGATCGCAGCCCATGATGGCGGGTACTCACAGGTAGGCGCGCAGCTGCCCGCCTACCTGTGAGTGACCCGCCACCCTGAGTCTCGGCCCGGCCCTCGCGCCACGCGGGGGAGGCCGTCACGAGACAATGGGTCGATGGGAGAGCGGGAACAGCACGAGGCGGGCCTGAGCACGGCCGAGGTGGAGGAACTGACGCGTCGTGGGGAGGTCAACCACGCCCCTGACGACGGCATGCGCTCGACGTGGCAGATCGTTCGAGCGAACCTGTTCACACGCATCAACGCGATCTTCGCGATCCTCGTGGCCCTCGTCGTCGCGACGGGCTCGCTGCGCAACGCGCTGTTCGGGCTCGCCATCGTCATCAACAGCATCGTCGGCATCGCGCAGGAGCTGCGCGCCCGTCACACGCTGAAGCAGCTCAGCATCGTCAACACGGCCGAGGTGACGGTACGGCGCGACGGCGAGGCGAAGAAGATCCCGACGACGGACATCGTCACCGGCGACATCGTCGAGCTGTCGTCCGGTTCGCAGATCGCCGTCGACGGTGTCGTCGTGCGCGCCGACCACCTCGACGTCGACGAGTCACTGCTGACGGGCGAATCAGACCCGATCGACAAGCGCAGCGACGACGACCTGCGCTCCGGCAGCTTCGTCGTCGCGGGCTCGGGGCTGATGCGCGCCACCGCCGTCGGCGGAGATTCGTACGCCGCCAAGCTCACGGCCGACGCCGGCGAATTCACGCTCGTGCGCTCCGAACTGCGCAGCGGCATCGACAGCATCCTCAAGGTCATCACCTACCTGCTCATCCCCGCCGGCCTCATCACGATCGTCAACCAGCTGCTGCTCGCGCGCGACGACTGGAAGCAGGCCGTCCTCGGCATGGTGGCCGCACTGACCCCGATGGTGCCCGAGGGCCTCGTGCTGCTGACGTCCGTCGCGTTCGCCGTCGGCGTCATCCGCCTCGGGCGCCGTCAGTGCCTCGTCAACGAGCTGCCAGCGATCGAGGGCCTCGCGCGCGTCGATGTCGTCTGCGCCGACAAGACGGGCACCCTTACGGAGCCGGGCATGACGCTCGAACGCGTCGAACCGCTCGGTGACACCGACGAGGGCAGTGCGAAGGAGGCACTCGCCGCCCTCGCGCACGCCGACGAGCACCCGAACGCGACGATGCTCGCCGTCAAGGACGCGTTCGGCGATGCGCCGGGTTGGGGCGTCGAGGCGCGGGCGCCGTTCAGTTCCGCGACGAAGTGGTCGGGCGTCTCGTTCGCCGGGCACGGCAACTGGGTCATGGGCGCCGCCGACATCCTGCTCGACCCCGACAGCGCCGACGGTGAGCGCGCAACGGAGGTCGGCGCGAGCGGCGCTCGCGTGCTGCTGCTCGCCGAGGCGGAGACGCGCGTCGACGCCGACGGCGCGCCCGGCGAGCTGACGCCGCGCGCCCTCGTCGTGCTCGCGCAGAAGGTGCGCCCCGACGCCGCGAAGACGCTCGAGTACTTCCACGACCAGGGCGTCGAGGTGAAGGTCATCTCCGGCGACAACGCGCGCAGCGTCGGCGCCGTCGCCGAATCCCTCGGCCTCGGCGAGGCCGACCAGGCGCTCGACGCACGCAAGTTGCCCACGGACACAGCCGAACTCGCCGACGCGCTCGACAAGGGCGTCGTGTTCGGGCGCGTCAAGCCCGACGGCAAGCGCGCGATGGTGCGGGCGCTGCACAGCCGCGACCACATCGTCGCGATGACCGGTGACGGCGTCAACGACGTCCTCGCCCTCAAGGACGCGGACGTCGGCGTCGCCATGGGCTCCGGCAGCGACGCGACACGCGCCGTCGCCCAGATCGTCCTGCTCGACAACAAGTTCGCGACGCTGCCGCACGTCGTCGCCGAGGGCCGCCGCGTCATCGGCAACATCGAACGCGTCGCTCACCTGTTCCTCACGAAGACGATCTACGCGGTGACGCTCGCCCTCGTCATCGGCCTGCTCGGGCTCGGGGCGCACCTGTTCCACACGCCCTCGCTCGCGTACCCGTTCGAGCCGATCCACCTGACGATCGCCGCCTGGTTCACGATCGGCGTTCCTTCGTTCGTGCTGTCACTGCTGCCCAACAGCGAACGAGCGCGCAGCGGATTCGTGCCGCGCGTCATGCGGTTCGCGATTCCGTCGGGGCTCGTCATCGCCGCCGTCACGCTCGCGTGCTACCTGCTCGTGCGCCACGGCCAGGGCGGCGGTGCGGACGCCGTCACCGACGCAGGGTTCGGCGCCGGGCACACCCAGATCGCGACGGCGACGCTCACGACGCTCATCGCGTGCAGCTGGTGGGTGCTCGTCATCGTCGCGCGTCCGCTCGACCGCCTGCGTCTCGCGCTCGTGACGGCGTGCTTCCTCGCCTACGTCCCGATGTTCCTGCTGCCGTTCACCCGTCGCTGGTTCTCGCTCGACCCGACGAACCTGTCGAGGATGGCGATCGCGGCTGCCTGCGCGCTCGCTGGCGTCGCCGCGCTCGAGGGTGTGCACCGCGTGGTGGCGCGACGTCAGGGCCAAGCGCCCGCGGTGCACGGCTGAACGTGATGACCTTGCCCGAGATCGCGTCGTTCCCGACGCGATCTCGGGCAAGGTCACCGCGAGCCGTACGACATCACGCGCCGAGATCGTCCAGCCGAGCGATCCAGGGGTGGTTCGGTTCGGTAAGCGTCAGGGCATCCCGCAGCCATTCTCGTGTCGAACGCTCGAGCAGTGGCGCCGTGACGGTGAAGTCGCGCTCGTCCTTGTCGCGTAACCCGCGCGATTTCAAGAGCAGTTGCAGTTCCGGCCGGAGGTACCGCACGCCGTCTCGCTCCCACAGGGCTCGCGTCATCGGGAGGCGAAGGCGGGAATCGCGTTTGTAGACCCACTCTTGCTCGCTCCCCGGGCTGAGCAGGATGTCGTACTCCCAGGCGCTCGCGGCATCCGGCCTCGCCCAGATCTGCCCGCACCCGCGCGGGAGGACGTCGTCAGGCGCGCCATCCGCGTCGACGTCGGGAAGCAGTGGGGTCAATGAACCCGCCGCGGCGGCCCAGGCGTGCAGGCGTCCTGCGAGATGACGTCGAAGCAGGGGCAGGTCATTACGCAGTACGGACGGATCGATGTCGTCGTGTTCGCGTGATGCACCCGTGAAGGCCTCGATGGCCCAGCCCCCGGCGATCCACCACAAGCCGGGGTAGCTCGCGAAGAAGTGCTTGACGTCACTCGGGGTCAGCGGCGCCCACCGGCCGTAGAGAGCCAGGAAATCCTCGTCGGTGAGGTGATTCACGGTCATGCCAGCGAGACTAGGCGGAACACCGCGGCGGCGTGGAAAGCTGACGAGTATCGATTCCGTAGCCACGCCGTCGCGCTCGGACGCCCACTGGCTGCTGCCCATCAACCCCGCAGCGCACGCCGAGCACCAGCCCGACGACTGGCGCACCCGCTCGGACGCCACGGCGGTGTGGGCTGCCATCGGGCGCTCGCAGCCACTCGAACGCTGGTGCCTGCGCAGTGGCTACCGCACGATGCGGGCGGGCGACGTCATCTGGGCCTATCTCGCCGTGCGCCAAGAGGTGTGCGCTTTCGGTCGCGTGCGCGCGGTCGTCGAGGCTGACGGCGCCTGGTTCGTCGACGTCACCTGGGACGAGCACGCGACCCGGGCGCTGAACCGCAGCCCCGTCGCGCGAGGCCGTTTCGGCCAGGTGCCGATGTCGACCTGCCGCGCGCGGGCGACGGCCGTCGAGGTGCTCTGCTGTGCGATGGAGGACCTGCTCTGACGCACCGTCCGGCGCGTCGACTTGGGCGCTCGTCAGGGGTCCCGCGTACTGTGGAACGGCAGACAAGAACACCGGGGGCAAACGGGAGGAACACGTGAGCATGGCCGCTGACGGCAACGGAACGACGAACGATGGACGAGGCGACGACGGCACCGCGAAGGCGCTGTCGAAGGCTGCGGTGGCGCGCCGCACCGTGCTGAGCGGCGCGGGCGTGTGGGCGCTCGCCGCATGCAGCACGTCGTCGAAGTCGGACGGCTCCGGCAAGGGCGTCAAGGCCGGCAGCTCGGCCAAGGCGTCGGCGTCGTCGGCGAGCCCGCAGGGCAAGACGATCGGCGACGGGTCGATGAGCGACACCGGCCCGCAGCCGGGGCTCTACAAGCCCAAGAAGCTCAAGAAGGGCGACGTGCCGCCGCAATTCGTCGTCGTGTCGTGGGACGGTGCGGCCGAGCTCGTCGACAACCCGTTGCTGTCGCGCTTCCGCAAGGTTTCACGTGAAACCGGCGCGCACATGACGCTGTTCCTCTCCGGCATCTACTTCCTGCCCGAGAGCAAGAAGACGCTCTACCACGCGCCGCACCACAAGCCTGGTGCGACCGACATCAACTTCCTGCCCGATGACTGCGTCCACGCGACGATCAAGGGCATCGGTGAGTCGTGGACTGAGGGCCACGAGATCGGTACCCACTTCAACGGCCACTTCTGCGGCCCGACGGGTGGCTCGACGTGGTCGCCGAGCGACTGGGGCAGCGAGATCGAGCAGGCCCGCTCGTTCGTCGCGAACTGGCGCACCAACACCGGGTTCCACGACCTTCCGCCGCTGCCCTTCGACTACGACAAGGAACTCATCGGCGGACGAACGCCCTGCCTCGAGGGCGGCGACAACCTGCGCACCGAGGCCGCGAAGCTCGGGTGGCGCTACGACACGAGCAAGAGCACGCTGCAGATGTGGCCGAAGAAGGACAAGGGGCTGTGGGACATGAGCCTGCAGTCCATCCCGCTGGCCGGCACGCGCTTCCAGGTGCTTTCGATGGACTACAACATCATGTTCAACCAGTCGAAGGTGACGAAGGGTAACCCCGCCATGCACGCGAGGTGGCGCAAGCAGGCCGTCGACTCCTACATGGCCGGGTTCAATCGTTCGTACGAGGGCAACCGCGCTCCGCTCGTCATCGGCAACCACTTCGAGGGCTGGAACGGCGGCATCTACATGGACGCCGTCGAGGAGGTCATGCGCAAGGTCGCCGCGCACAAGGACGCGAAGATGGTGTCCTTCCGTGAGCTGTGCGACTGGATGGACGCGCAGGACCCGAAGGTCGTCAAGAAGCTGCAGGCCCTCGCTCCCGGCGAGACGCCGCCCGGTGGCTGGGACGAGTACCTCGAACTCACCTGAGCCACTGCCCGGCGCCCCGGCTGGGTACACGCAGAACGGCCCGAACCTCTCGGGAGGTTCGGGCCGTTCCGATGCCGGGTGTCGTCGAGGGCCGCCATCAAGACTGGCCGCTCGCCGGATCCGTCATCGGGTGCGACGGCGAACGACGAGCGTGCCGCCCGCTGCAGCGAGAAGCGCGCCGCCCGCGAACGCCGCGGTGGTGTTCGTCGAGCTGCCCTCGTGCGTCATGTCGGTCTGCACCTTCGGGCCCACAGTGGTCGAGCCCGTCGTCGTGCCGCCGGGGGTTCCCGGCTTGGACGGCGTGGGCACGGGCTGCGCCGACGCGCCGATCTTCACGTCGACGGTCTTCGTGACGTGGGAATTGTTGGCGTCACCGCAGTACCAGAAGTCGAGCTTCACCTTGTATGTGCCGGGCTTGGTGTAGCGGTACTGGTAAGGAGACGAGAAGTTGAGTGGCGAGACGCCCTTCGAGGTGCACTGCAGGACGCCGGAATCACCGCCGGTACGGCCTTTGCCGTCACCGAAGTCGACACTCATGGACATGGGGCCAGGGGTACGAGTCGTCGTGTGATCCGGCCCGTTGGCATGGTGCTGCGTGCCCTTGAGGTTGAAGTTGAATGCGACGGTGGTGCCGTCGGTCGTGTAGGTGATGCTGGGAGTCGCCGACACGCCGGGCCCGGCCGTGGGGGCTGCGTAGGCGGGGGCGCTGAACAGGGCGGCTCCGGCGAACGTCGTCAAGCATGTGGTGCGGACAAAACGGTTCATGGCATTTTCCTGTTCTCGAGTCGGTGCGTGTTGGGCACACCTCCTTTTTCAGTATTGCCGTGTGTGACGTGGAACACGAGAGCTCGAGCCGAGAACTTCGACAGCCGACGGTGGGCGCATCGGCGTTCGGTCGTCGACTGCGACGGCCACCGCCACGCCGCCGGCCGGGATGCGGGGCGAACGCGGGGGACAATGGGGTGCGGACCCTCGTCCGGAGGGGGTCGTGAGGGGTGGGAGGACCATGAAACGCGACGGACGCTCGAGCGAGACACGCGCGAGCACCGACCCCTCGTGCGCCCTGGCCCCGGTCCGCGAATCCGGCGCGGGTGAGGCCGCTGAGCCGGTCGTCATGATGGGCGGGCTCGGTCGGCATCTCGGGCTGGCATGGCTGGAGAACGTCTTCTTCTTCGCCGTCATGATCTGCTCGTTCGTCTTCGCCGTGCTGCTGCTACGCGAGGCGACGTGGTCGTGGTCGCTGCTCCTGTTGCTCGTCGGGTTCTGGGCCGTCATGGCCTACCTGGCGCTGCCACGGTTGCACCGCGTCCTCACGACGATCTACGTGCCCGACTACTTCATCGGCTGCAGCCGTACGACGGACGGGCGCCTCGGCGATCCCCTCAACCTCGCATTCATCGGCGACGAACAGCAGATCCACGAGACGATGACGCGCGCCGGGTGGGTCAAGGCCGACCCGGTGACGCTCGGGTCGAGCGTCCGCATCGTCGTGTCGTCGCTGCTGCGCCGCAGCTACGCCGAGGCGCCCGTCAGCCCGCTCGTGCTGTTTCGGCGCACGCAGGAGTTCGCCTACCAGCAGGAGGTGGACGGCAACCCGTCGCAACGTCACCACGTTCGGTTCTGGCCGACGCCCGACGAGTGGTTGCTGCCCGGCGGCCGGCGGGTCGATTGGCTCGCGTCGGGCACGTTCGACTCCGGCGTCGGCCTGTCGTTCTTCACGCTGCAGGTCACGCACCGTATCGCCCGCGACATCGACACCGAACGCGACCACGTGCTGCGCACGGTGACGGACGCCGATCCGGCCGTCAGCGTCGAGATGCTCCACGACTTCACGAGCGGCTACCACAGCCGCAACGGCGGCGGCGACGCAGTGATGACGGACGGCGACCTGCCCGTCGTCGACCTCACCGCCGTTGCCGTCGCCCCGGGCGCGACGGTGTACGGCGCCAGCGAGGACGGGCAGGTGCTCGGCACGGTGGGGCGTCGCCCGCCATCGATCGTCGCGGCCTGCGTGCTCGCGGTGGCCTCTGCCCTCGTGTCGATGGCGGCGCTCGTCTGGGGCGGCGACGGTGTTCTGGGGCCGAACGGCCGGGACGTCCTCGGCGACGTTCCGGCCGAGTTGCCGACGAACGTCGCCCTGTGGATCGGGGTATTGACGTATGTGCCGATCCTGTGGCTCGCGTACCGCACGTTCTTCGGCGGGGTGTGGGCGCGACTCATCATGATCGCTCTCGTCACCCTGTCGCAGGCGAGCCAGATGTGGCAGTACCTGCAGGGCACGCGGGCGACGTTCGGCGCGTTGCTGTCCCTCTCCGTCGACCTGCTCGTCGTCTATGCGCTGACGAGCCTGTCGGCGCGCGATTGGGTCGAGCAGGGCCTCGTCGAGGGTGAGGGCGCCGCGGCCTGACGGTGTGGTGTTTCACGTGAAACGCGCTCGTGCTCTGCTCGTGGCTGACAGACTCGCTCGCCCGGTCAGTCAGCGAGGGTCTGCTCGATGCCCTCACGGTACGACCCGCGACCTCAGGGGCCGATGGCAACCTCTACACGGGTCAGAACCCGCAGTCGACCGGCGCCCTCGCCGAGCGGATCCTCGCCGACCTCTCCTGACGTCTACGGCTGCCCCGGCGCGACGGGCGTCGCGCCGGGGCAGCCGTGCGCTTCGCTCAGGGGTGAATGTGACCAAGAACCGCCGATGTGGCCATGAGCCGCAAAGGTGGACGAAATTCGCAGAGGTGGACGTAGATCGCCGTTGCGTACGGGGCGGGTGAGCAAGGTCACGGGAACGAGGGTTTCGTCTTTGAATAGTCCATGTGGAATAGTCATCGCGTGACCACAACAGACCCCCTGGAAGTGGCGCCGCTGGCGGTCGCCGTCCTCAGTCTTCTCGCGGAGCGCGACATGCATCCGTACGAGATGATCCAGACCCTCCGCGCGCGCCGGGAGGATCAGTGGGTGAAGCTGCGGCCCGCGTCGCTCTACCACAAGGTCGACGGGCTCGTGGCGCGCGGCCTCGCGGAGGTCGTGGGCACCGAGCAGGACGGCAACCGCCCGCCCCGCACGACGTACCGCCTCACGGACGCGGGGCGCGAGCTCCTCGTCGCGTGGATCAGCTCCGCCATCACCGTCGTCGAGAACCCCTACTTCTCGTTCTCCCTCGCCCTCGGCGAGCTCGAGGCTCTCGGCCCGGAACGCGCGGCGCGCCTGCTCACCGAGCGCGTCACCGTCCTGGACGAGCACATCGCCCAGATGCGCGACAGCCTCGAGCAGGGGCGCAACCAGGGCGCGAAACGCATCTGGATGCTCGCCCACGAACACCGCCTCGCCACTTTGACGACCGAGCGCGACTACATCGCCTCCGTCGTCCATGACATCGAATCGAAGGAACTCACATGGCCGACCAGCCACTGACCGACGACGCGTCCGCGACGTCGGGCGCGCCTGCGGCTCCCGCCGCAGGCGCCGCCCACTCTGACGCGGGCGCGTCCGCCGCCACGGGCGCCCCGCCGCAGCAGTCCGCGTCGGGGCGCCGAACTGCGGCAGATGCGGGCGCGAAGACGCCGGGCGCCGCGCCCGACATCAACCCGTGGGCTGCGCTGAGCGCCCTGCTCATCGGGTTCTTCATGATCCTCGTCGACTCGACGATCGTCTCCGTGGCGACCGAGACGATGGTCGACAAGCTCGACACGAGCCTCAACAACGTCCTGTGGGTGACGAGCGGGTACCTGCTCGCCTACGCGGTGCCGCTGCTCATCACCGGACGCCTCGGTGACCGTTTCGGCCCGAAGAACCTCTACCTCATCGGCCTGGCCGTGTTCACGTTGTCGTCGGCCGCGTGCGGCTTCGCCCCGAATGTCGGCGTCCTCATCGCCGCGCGCGTCGTCCAGGGTCTCGGTGCGGCGATCATGACGCCGCAGACGATGGCCATCATCACGCGCATCTTCCCCGCGGACGGTCGTGGCAAGGCCATGGGCGTGTGGGGTTCGACGGCGGGTGTCGCGACGCTCGTCGGCCCGATCCTCGGTGGTGTCCTCGTCGACCATGCCGGGTGGGAGTGGATCTTCTTCGTCAACGTGCCCGTCGGCCTCATCGGTCTCGCGATGGCGTGGAAGCTCGTGCCGTCGCTGCCGAGTCACGCGCACAAGTTCGACCTCGTCGGGGTCGCGCTGTCGGCCGTCGCGCTCTTCTGCGTCGTGTTCGGCATCCAAGAAGGCGCGCAGTACGACTGGGGCACGATCACGGGCATCATCTCTGTGCCGCTGCTCATCATCCTCGGCCTCGTCTTCTTCGTCCTGTTCATCCTGTGGGAGCGGCGATACAGGGGTGAGCAGCTCGTGCCGCTGCACCTGTTCGCGAACCGCAACTTCTCCCTTGCCAACATCGCTATCACGTCCGTCGGGTTCGCGATCACGGCCATGTCGTTCCCGATCATGATCTACGCGCAGGCCGTGCTCGGTTACTCGCCGACGAAGGCCGCGCTGCTGCTCGCGCCCATGGCCGTCATCTCCGGTCTGCTCGCCCCTGTCGTCGGTGGTCTCGTCGACCGCAAGCACCCCGCGATCCTCGCGGGCTTCGGGCTCGTCTGCTTCTCCGTCGCCCTGTTCTGGTACGGCCGGATGCTCGGCGCCGACACGTCGATCTGGTGGCTGCTCGCCATCGCCTGCCTGCTCGGTGTGGCCAACGGGTTCATGTGGGCGCCGCTCTCGGTGACGGCGACGCGCACCCTCGAACCGCGCTTCGCCGGCGCAGGTTCGGGCATCTACAACACGACACGTCAGATCGGCGCCGTCATCGGTTCCGCCGCCGTCGCCTCCCTCATGGATTCGCGCCTTCGCCACCACCTTGGTGAGCAGGCTGCGGGTGGCGCGCATCAGGCGGGCGGCGGTCACATGCCGACGCAGGTCGCCGAGCAGTTCGCCCGCGCCATGGGCGAGACGCTGTACCTGCCGGCCGCGGTGCTCATCGTCGGCATCATCGCCGCGGTGATGTTCACCAACCCGCACCGCAGGACGGGCCGCCACGCGGCCGACGCTCACTGAGCGCCCGAAGCCGAGGGCTCCGGACGAACATTGCCCGCGAACGCGTCAATGATGACGCGTTCGCGGGCAATGTTCGTCCGGGTTCGATGGGGTGGTCGCTCGATCCGTGCCAAAGGTCCCTGGCCCCGGGGCGCGTCGCGGCCCTAGCGTGAAGGTGAGACCCGGCGTCGGGCTCATCGCAACATTCACGAGAGGTGCCTCGGATGGCTGACAACACGACCAAGCCCATCGTCGTCGGAGTCGACGGATCGCCGTCGTCGCTGAGCGCCCTCGAATGGGCCGCGCAGCACGCCGAGCTGACGAAGCAGCCGCTCGAGGCCCTCGCGACGTGGCAGTGGCCCACCAACTACGGCTACGCCGTGGCGTTCGAAGCCAACTTCGACCCGGCGCAGGAGAGCACGCAGATGCTCGACGAGATCGTCGCGAAGGTGCAGGCCGACCACCCGAGCATCGAGGTGCGACCGCACGTCATCGAGGGCGACACGCGCAATGTGCTCGTCAAGCGCTCCAAGGAGGCGGCGCTGCTCGTGCTCGGCAGCCGCGGCCACGGCGAGCTGACGGGCATGCTTCTCGGCTCCGTCAGCGGCTACTGCGTCACGCACGCCGACTGCCCCGTCCTCGTCACGCGCCACTGACGCGGCGCGGCCCGGCGCGTGACCGGGCCGGCGACCTGACGCGTCGCGGATGCGTCGTCCCATCGGCGGGCTGCACCCCGGCGGACGGTGGCGCGCGGCGCCGTCACGGGAGTAGGTTCGTGCCATGAGTGACACGAGCAGCGAGAACTACACCCCCGAGGTCGACCAGCAGGATGGCGGCCCCGGCGCCCAGACCGGCGGCGACGGCGGCGAGAACAATGATGTCGCGAGCGGCGGTCGCAGCGACGAGGGCAGCACCGACGAAGGCCAGCACGCCGACGCCGACGAGAGCTGACGGCGGCCGCCGCTGAGCGCGGTGGTTTGCCGCGAGCGTCGGCAGGCACGACACGACGCACGCGCACGCCCCACCTGAACACGACGCACGCGCCCCGGCGCGTCGAACCTGCGTGGCCGCGAGCCCGGCACGGTGACGACGCGACCGGGGCGCATGCGTCGTGCCCGCTCTGAGACCATGGGGCAGACCCCGATCCGAGGAGCCTCATGCCGTCCACCGCAGCCCCCGCGCCGCCGCGCGTCAGGTTGCTCCTCGCACGCTTCTCGCACACGGGTCTCGTGTTCGCCGCGCTGTTCTACATCATCGCGAACACGCCGTCACTGCTGCCGCGCCCCTGGTGGATGCAGGGTCTTGTCGCGGCGCTGAGCGGGGTGTGCGGGTACGTTCTCGGCCTCGCGCTGGGGCGTCTCGCCCACGCGACGGCGCGCTGGTTGGGCCTGCATGTCACGATGAACCCGCGTCGACGCGTGCTGCTCGGCCGCATCGGCATCGCGTTCGCGGCCCTGATCGTCATCAGCTTCCCGCAGGCGACGATCGACTGGCAGCGGGAGGTCAGCCGCCAGGTCGACGTCGACGGGCCGGGGTGGTGGTATCCGACCGGTTCGACGCTCGTCGCGGTCGTCGTGTTCGTCTTGTTCATCCTCGTCTGGCGCGGCCTCGCCGGGCTCACCCGCTTCTTCCTCACGAAGGTCTCCTCACGCATCGTGCGGGAGGCAGCGGCCCGTCTCGTCGCATCGGTCATCACGGTCGCGACGGTCGTCGTGGCGATCGACGTCGTCGTCGAACCCGCAGTCCTCGCCGTCGTCGGGGGCAACGCAGACCGCGTCAACAAGCAGATGCCGCGCGGTGAGCACGCACCGACGTCGTCGTTGCGCAGTGGTGGCCCCGGCTCGCCACTGACGTGGAACAGCCTCGGCCAGGACGGCGCGAAATTCGTCGCCGCGGGGCCGGACGCGAAGCAGATCGCCGACGTGACGAAGACGCCAGCCAAGGAGCCGGTGCGGGTGTTCGTCGGCGCGAATCAGTCGTTGGAGAAGAGCGCCGACCTCGCGGTGGCCGAGCTCGACCGCACCGACGCCTGGAAGCGCAAGGCGATGCTCGTCATCACGCCGACGAGCACCGGCTACGTCAACCTGTGGGGCGCCGCGTCCTTCGAGTACCTGCTCGGCGGCGACACCGCTGCGGTCGGAATGGCGTACTCGAACCTGCCGTCGGCATTCGGCCTGCTCACCGCGCCACGCGACCCCGGCAAGGCGTCGCAGATCCTCCTCGAGAAGGTGCGGCGCCGCGTCGACGCGATGCCCGCGGCCCAGCGCCCGAAGGTGTACTTCACCGGCGAATCGCTCGGCGCCTACGGCGCGGACGACTCGTTCGACTCGCCGCAGCAGATGTTGGAGCGCACCGACGGCGGCGTCCTCAGCGGTACGCCCGCGTTCTCGCCGAACCGGCAACGCCTGACGCGTGAGCGCGCGCCCGGTTCGACGACGATCGACCCCGTCGTCAACGGCGGACGCCACATCCGTTTCGCCGGTGAGCCGTCGCAGCTGGGCGCCGACGAGTACGACCGCCCTCTGGGCGCGTGGCAGAAACCGCGCGTCGTCTACCTGCAGCACCCGTCCGACCCCGTCGTGTGGTGGTCGCCGCGCCTGATGTTCAACTCACCCGAGTGGCTGCGTGAGACGCGCGACAACACGCCGATGGCGCAGATGAGCTGGGCTCCGTTCGTCACCTTCTGGCAGGTCAGCGCCGACATGCTCGTCTCCAACGAGGTGCCCGGCGGCTACGGTCACCGCTACTTCGGCGCCGAGATGGTGCCGGCCTGGGCGAAGGTGCTCGACGTCGACCCCGGCTCGCGCGAGGATGCCATCATCGACGCCGTGGGGCGCCGCTGAGCGCGCTCGCCGTCAGCGATCATCGCCCGGAAATCGTCATCCTCGACGCGTTTGCGGGCAATGATCTGGCGGGCCGTCAGTTCTGACGCGTCGGATCGAGCTTGCCCGTCATCGTCACCCCACCGGTGCTGACGGTGAAGCTCGCGACCGCGTTCGTGCACGTCATGCCGCTGACGTTGCTCGTGCACGTCGTTCCTGCGGAGGTGAAGCTGCTGCCGTAGTCGAGCACGGCCGTGCCGTCCTTCGTCGTCACCGGTGCGTTCGGCACGCTCGACGTCCAGCGCGCAGCCTCGCCGTCGGTGTCGAAACCGGGGTCACCGGTGAGGAAACCGACGCCCTTCGGCGTCAGCATGACGTAGTTCGCGCCGCCGTGCTTCGCCGACACCTCGGGGGTGAGGTGGCAGCCGACGACGCCCTTCGTCATGTCGCACCAGTTGCGGCCCGTGGGCGTCGTGAACTGCGACCATCCTGTCGCGGCGTAGGCGTATGCCGTCGCGGTGCCGCTCGTCGACGGCGCGCTGCTCGCCGAGGCGGTCGGCCCTGCCGAGTCCTGACTGCCGGACGGCGCCGCGCCCGAGCCTGTTGCGCTCGCCTGCGGCGCTGCGGGGTCGCTCGCCGACGCACCGTCGCTCGTGCTCGGCGACGTGGACGAGGCGCTCGCGGCCGTGCTGGAGGGCGTGCTCGGGGACGTCGACGACGACGCGGAAGAGCTGCGCTCGGAGGGCGTCTGGCTCGGTGCGGCCTGCTGCGTCGTCGACGACGCGGACGGCTGCGCCACCGTGGCGTTCTGCGACGCGCCGTCCTGGCCATTTCCGCACGCGGCGAGCGCGAGCGTCAGCAGGCCCGCGGCGGTGAGAGCTGGGACGGTGCGCATGAGTTCCCCTTGTCGTCGAACGGTACCGACACGTCACGCCGTGCCGCACCTCCACTGTGGCAGAGATGGCGGCCGTGGTGAAGGCGCCATGCCGACCGAGACGACCCGGCTGAAACCCGTGCCCGGCAGCCCGATTCGCTCACGTCACAGGTGGCCGCTGAGCGCCGCCATGCGGGATTCGAGCTTGCCGACAAGGGCGTCGAGCTCCTTGGAGTTCTCGGCGCTGACGGGCAGGACGTCGATCGAGATCGTCGCTCCACCGGCGAGGGAGCGCAGTTCGTCGAGCTTCGCGGCGAACGGCGAACTGCTGCCGGGTGAGTAGTAGTCGACGGCCGCGTCGATGTCGTTCGGGTAGAGGTCGGCCTTCGTCACGGCGATGACGACCCACATCGGCTTGGCTCGGCGCACCGCCATCGCGGCGATGCGGTGCGCGGTGATCGTCCAGTCCTCCAGCTCCGCGGCGAGCTGCTCGTCGCGCGTGCGTGAGGGCGCGGCGCCGCTCGTGCCGCCGGCGCGTCGCGGCGTCGCGTGGCCGTAGGAGACGACGTGGACGATGCCGTCGACCGGCTCCTCGTAGAACACCTCGTCGAGGGCTGCGAGGCGCGTCGCGGCGTTGTCGCCGGGCACGACGCGGAAGCGGAAACCCTTGAGCCGCGGCGACTTCGACGTCCGACGCTCCATCGTCGCCGAGCCGGCCTCGGTGACGGCGTCGGGGCTCGTGCGGCGCGCGAGACGGTCGACGAGGCGCGTCTTGCCGACGCCCGTCATGCCCGTGACGGCGACCGTCGGGTAGCGGCGATGCACGAGGGAGGAGATCTTCTCGGGTGCCGCGGTGAGGGCGGTGAGGGCCGTTCCGGCCAGGCTGGCGCCGGCAGCGGCGAGGCCGGCGTTGTGGCGGGCACCGGTGTTCTTCGAGGGCACGGTTCACCTTTCGGCAGAGGCTCGTTCGGCGCCGGGGCGCCGAGCACTTTGCCCTCTAGTCAACCCGAAACGGCGTCGAAACGCCTCTCCGAGGGTTTCTTCGACGCCTTCGCGATGCTGCGCGCTCGCCGCGTCCGACCATCCGCGTGGGTGGTGAACCAGCGGCCTGCGCGTCCTAGAGTGAAGACATGACTCGCGAAGACATCCACGAAGCAGCCAAGAACGACGACGCGGACGGCCAGAAGCCCGGCGGCGCCGGGGAGGTCTCCGAAGGCGGCAGCGGTTTCGGCACCGACAGTGAGGCGAACGTCGTCAACGGCGCCGACGCTGTGCCCGACAAGACGACCGGCGGCACCAGCCCCCGTACGCCCAACCAGTGAGCTGAGTGCCTCCGACCAGGTGCCGGCCGGCCCTGCCCCCGAGGGCACGGCCCGCTCTGTCCCTGGAGGTCTCGCCGGCGATCCGGCGACGGCATGACGCGTCTGACGGTGCGCCCGATCTGTTGTGCGCCTCCGTCGCGCCGGCGAAATCACGCCCGAGGGTGTAGCGGTTGTCGGTGCCTCGGTCTAGCCTCACGAGCATGACTGACATGAATACGAATCAGCCCGACGAAACCCTCGGGGCGCCCGCTCCGGGTGCCCCGAACGGTCAGGCTCAGCAGGCTCAGCAGGGCCAGGACATGCTCGGCGCGACGGAGCCGACGCAGGGTGGCCCGAACGATGCCTCCCCGCAGCGGGACCCCGACGAGTGGGCCACCGGCGACGAGCCGATGACCGAGGCGCAGAAGTCGTACCTCGACACGCTCGCCAAGGAGGCGGGCGAGACGCTGCCCGCCACGCTGACGAAGGCCGAGGCGAGCAAGCACATCGACCGCCTCCAGGGTTCGAACAACCGCGTCAACCAGCAGGGCACGCAGGGCAACTGAGGCAACTGCCAGACGCCACCGGTCGGCCTGGCGCGACATGTTTCACGTGGAACATATGGCGCCAGGTCGGGCGGAGGTGTGCTGCGACGAGCGGGCGGCGCACTGCGCGGTGACCACGGGTCATGCCCCCACCGGGGCTCGAGCGCGCACCGAATGACGTGTCGATGATGCCCAGCGCGAATCGGCAGACCCCACAATGGCTTCCATGACTTCTCTCGTCTGGTTCCGTGACGACCTGCGTACGTTCGACCATCCGGCGCTGCGTGCGGCGGTCGATCACGCCGTCACCTCCCAGGGCTCGCAGGAGTCGGATGACGGCGCGTCGTCCGAGCCCGCGGGCGTCGTCGCGCTCTTCGTCCTCGACGAGGAATCGGACGGCCTCCGCCCGCTCGGCGGTGCGGTGAAGTGGTGGCTGCATCACTCGCTCGTCGCCTTGCGCGCGAAGCTCGAGGCGCTCGGCATCCCGCTCGTCCTGCGACGCGGCGCCGCGCATGACGTCGTCCTCGATGTGGTCGAGACGTTCGACGTCGACTTCGTCGGCTGGAATCGCCGATACGGCGGGCCGGAGCGCGTCGTCGACGCCGGGATCAAGGCGGCGTTCGCCGAGCGAGACGTCGAGGTGCACTCGTATGCGGCGAACCTGCTGTTCGAGCCGTGGACCATCACAACGGGTGGGGGCACCCCGTACCGCGTGTTCACGCCGTTCTGGAAGGCGTGCCTGAGCGAGCCCCAGCCGCGTGAGCCGCTCGACGCGCCGTCAGCGCTCACCCCGCCGTCCGCACTCGTCGAGCAGGCCGGCCAGGCGAGTGACGACCTCGACACCTGGGCGTTGCTGCCGACGAAACCCGACTGGTCGACCGGCATCGCCAAGGCCTGGACGCCGGGCGAGGACGCCGCGCACGAGCTGCTCGCCGACTTCCTCGACGACGCCGTCGTCCACTACGCCACCCAACGCGACGAACCGTCGAAGCCGGCGACGTCGCGCCTCTCGCCGCATCTGCGCTTCGGGGAGATCAGCCCGCAGACGATCTGGCATGCGGCGCGGCGCAGCGGCAAGGATGTCGAGACGTTCCTGTCGGAGGTCGGTTGGCGCGAGTTCGCGTGGCACACGCTCTACGACAACCCTGACCTTCACGAGGTGAACCTCAATCGGAAGTTCGACGCGTTCCCGTGGCCGCCGCTCGACGAGGACGCGCTGCTCGCATGGGAGAAGGGCGAGACGGGCGTCCCGCTCGTCGACGCGGGCATGCGCGAGCTGTGGGAGACGGGCACGATGCACAATCGCGTGCGCATGGTCGTCGCGTCGTTCCTGACGAAGAACCTGCTCATCGACTGGCGCATCGGCGAGGAGTGGTTCTGGGACACGCTCGTCGACGCCGACGCCGCGAGCAACCCGTTCAACTGGCAGTGGGTCGCCGGGTGCGGCGCCGACGCCGCACCGTACTTCCGCGTCTTCAACCCCGAGACGCAGCGCAAGAAGTTCGACCCCGACGAGCGTTACGTCCGCCGCTGGGGCGCTGACGACGGCCGCGAACCCATCGTCGACCTCGCCGAGACGCGCAAGGCCGCGCTCGCGGCGTACGAGCACACGAAGTGATCGGCGTGGCAGGCTGAGCCCATGCTGAGCGACGACCAGATCGAGGCGATGACGTTCGAGCAGCGTCGCGATCTCATGCGACGTCTGGAGAAGACGCCGACGTTGTCGCCGCGCTTCGTCAGACGCCTCGATACGGTGCGTCGGGTGCGCCTCGCCCTCATGGCCGTCTGCACGATCGGGTTGGTGCCGTGGATCATCTACCTCGCGTTCGCGCTGCCGCCCGTGTACGACGCGCACAACTGGCGGTTCGCGTGGGTGGGGTTCGACGTCATCCTGCTCGCCTTCATGGCGGCGACCGCGTGGTGCGCGTGGCGTCGGCGCCAGCTCGTCATCCTCTGCTCGTTCACGACGGGCATGCTGCTCGTCTGTGACGCGTGGTTCGACGTGACGACCGTGGCGCCGGAGGATCGCATCTGGTCGATCCTCTCGGCGGCCTTCATCGAGCTCCCGCTCGCCTTCATCCTTGTCTACGGGTCGCTGCGACTGCTGCGGGCCATCGGCGAGGCTCGCCTGCTCATCCAGCCCGGGCAGCGCCTGCGAAACATCACGATCCGGCTGCCTCGCGACGACGCGTGAGCGCCGGCGGGTTCGTCGCGTTTCAGGCCTCGGCGATGCGTGAGGAGGCGTCGTCGTCGCTCATCGCGTCGGCGGCCTCCTGAGCGCGCGACCTTGCCGCTCAGTGGCGGAACTCAGCTCCGTTCCTCATCAGGCGCAGTCGCAAGAGTCGCGTCCAACATCGCCAACACCTCACTCGTGACCGACGCCGGCACGTGCTTCCACGGGACGAGGCGCTCGCCGAAGGCTTCCGGTTCGTCGAGTTCTCTCGGATCCAGGAGGCCGCGCACCGGCACCACGTTGAGGATGCGAATCGGTGGATGCTCGTGGGGCGCCGACGTCGGGATGCCGCCGTGGGTGATCAGGATCGTCAGATCAGCGCTCTCCGCTCGAAGCCCGTACTGGAAGGCGAGGCCGGCATCGACGGACGGCCCACGCTCGAAACCGTGCCGAGCGAGCAAGCCGACGAGCGAGGTCGCGGCGATCTCACGGGTCGGCACGCCCGGCAGCTGCACGTTCTCCGCCCCCTCCTCGGTGAGCGTGAAGATCGGTCGCTCACACTGCTGGAAGGGGGCCGCGCCACCTGCCGTCAGCATCGTCAGGATCCAGGCGTCGCGTTGCTGTGGGGTCAGTTCGACGGCATGGACGACGCCCACCTCGGCGTCCTGCGGCACCTCGACACGACCGCCGTCGACATCCATCGTCTCGCCGCCGACGAAGCGGAACGTCGCCGTCACGATGCCGAACTCGTAACGCGCCCAGACGATCTGCGCCGCGACGGGCCCGAGCACGGGATGGCCGACGATGTGGTCGACGACGTCCCGCATGAGCCAGCGGTAACCCGACATCATCGCCGACTCGTACCGCTTCGCCTGCGTCGCGACGGCCTTCGTCAGTTCCTTCTTGAAGAGCGAGAAATCGGCCTTGACCGCCCGTACCTGCTCTGCGTCCTCACCGGCGCGCGCGGGCGGGAGAGCGGTGCGTGGCGCGCCGACGGGGGCATCGTCGGCGTCGATCTCGGTGACGGTGACCTTCGCCGAGGCATCGAGTGACGCCGCGAAGCGACGCTCGCCGTACGAGAACACCCGCGGGCCGGCGTCCAGCCCGAACGTGGGTGTGACCCGGTCGGCGAGCTGGCAACGGTCGAGGCCGCGAGCGGCCGCAGCCTCGTCCATGCGCGTCTTCGCGTGCGCGCGCAGAGCCGGCTTGCCGCGGCCTGTCGTCACGGCGAGAAGATGCGACAGGGCAGCGTCGGATCCGTTCGCGCCGAGCGCGTCGATGCCCTGTTTCGCGCGAGCGGCCTTCGTCGTTCCCCATCGTTCGACGAGGGGAGCGAGCACCGCGACGTGGCGCAGATCGCCGAGCCGCGCGCCTTCGGTGAGCATCCAGCTCGACTTCGCCGGTCCGCCCGACGACAGCCACGCGCCGAGGAGGGCCGTGGCGAACGCATCGGCGCTCGCCGTGTCGAGCACCTCGAGCGCGCCGGCGAGGGAGGCGCGCTCCGGCGCGTCGAGTCCCTGGGCCAGTGCGGCGAGAAGGCGAGCGGTCTCGTCTGTGCCGAGTGCGCCTTCCCCCACTCGAAGCCGCGGGAGCCGGGTGACGAGTTGCCGCAACGTCGGTGTGGCGCTCGCACCCACGGCATCGAGGGTTTCCGACAGCTGCGGGCACGCGACATCGGGCAGGGCTCGGTCGTCGGCGATGGCGTCGATGACGCGTGCCACCTGCGGTGCGGCATGCCGGCGCGCTCCGGTGAGAGCGGTGGGTGACAGTTCACGAAGAAACGGCGCCAACGCCTCGGCGCCCGCACGGTCGAGGTCGGCTGTCGCGGCGGATCCGAGGTGGCGCGTCAGCCAAGCACGCGCTGCCGGAGCGCCGTTGCGCGTCAGAGCATCGATGAAGAACGCTGCCGCCCCGGGGCCCGTCAGCATTGCGCCGGCGAGTTCGACGAGACCTTCGGCGAAGGGCGCTGAGCCGGCCTCGAGGGAGTCGAGGATGCACGTCAACCCCTCACGGCCCGTGGCGTGGATCCAGGCCGAGAGCGTGGTGGTTTTGGTGTCCTGCGCGAACTCGAGCCCCCATCGCCGGAACGCCGCCACCCGCTGCGGCACGGTCGGATACAGCAGGAGATGGCCGAGGTGGTCATGGACGCTCGGATTGCCGTGAGCGTGATCACGTGGGTTCCACGCGTCCAGTGCGGCGATCACCTCGGTGTCTCCTGGCCGCAGGATCGCGGCGTGGACGAAATCATCGCTCGGCGACGAGTCGTACGCGACCATCACCGGAGGCAGCGGCTCCGACGCTCGGGCCGCGATCGCCGATGCGAGCTCGTCCGACGCCAGCGGCATGAGGGCACGTGAGGCGAAAGCCCCCAGGGTGCTGGCGTTCTTCTGGTCGAGCACCCATTCGACACCGTTCAGCGCGGCCAACACCGGAGTGAGCACGTCCTCGAGGGCGGCGCTCGCTTCGCGGTTCGGCAACGGGTCGGAGAACAGCCACATCTGCCACGCCTCAGCGACGGCGACCGGGGGCACGTCGACGAACGGCGCTTCGTCGAACACCCAAGCCGCACTCTTGATGTTCCAGCTCTGCAGCCCGACACCGTGCGCGATCGATTCAAAGCGTGCTCGCTCGGCGTCGACGTCGGCGGCCTCGTTCGAGAAGGCTGCCACGGGGATGTTCTCGATGCGGTACCCATCGGTGAACGGCGACGTCCCGATGAGCCCGATGTCGTCACGGTCGGCCGCATCGAAGACCGTGGGGGCGCTCGACGTGTCGGGGGCGGCTGGAGCCGATGCCTCGACGGCCGGCGGCAACGGGCTGACCGGCGTGACGTCATCGCTCGGAACGCTCGCGGTCCGATCGCCGGCCGCCGGGTGGCCGCCAACGCCCGCACCGGCGTCGACCGGCTCGTACCCCTTGGCGATCTTGGCGTCGCGCTGCTTGACGGCGGCGGCCTCCGCCTCGGCGGGAGTCGCGAAGCGAGTCGTCTTCGACACGCCCTTCGTACCGTTGCGGCCGTAACGCACCGTGACGTCGCATCCGGTGGTCTCGACACTCCAGAACTTGTTCGACGAGCCCGCGGTCAGCGTCAGCGTCTGCTTCATGTATCTGTTCTAGTCGATGCGTTGGGTGACTCGCTGCAGCCCGTGCTCTCGGCCCGTCGCAGAAGTCGACTCAGCCCATCTCGTCGGCGAGTTCCTGCGCAGCGCGACCGTTCAGCTCGGCGGCGATGCCGTCGCGTGCCCCGAGGCGGTCGGCGTCACTGCGATGCGCCGAGATCTTGAAGCGAGCTTCCATGCGGTGCACGGGGATTCGGATGCCGACGATCTTCGTCAGCATGTCGTCGAGATAGTCACAGGGTGCCTGTCCCATGCGCCACGGCTCGTCGCGCTCGCCTTCCATCACCCCGGTGAGGCGAGCGACGACGCCGCGCACCCATCGGGCGTCGTCATGCACCTGCAGCTCGCCCCAGGCATGGGCGACGAGGTAGTTCCACGTGGGGACGACGCGATGGTGCTCGGCCTTGCTCGGGTACCAGGTCGGCGAGACGTAGTGCTCGACCGGCCCGAACGTCGCGAGGCTCAGCCCCTCGTGACGGCCCGCTTCCCACAGCGGGTTCGCGCGCGCGACGTGCCCGATGAGGGCCTTGCCCGACGGCGCGTCGTCATCGTCGACGAGCAGCAGCGGGACCATGTCGGCTTGCGGCGTCACGCCGTCGTGCGTGATGAGCGTCGCGAGCGGGTGTTTCGCCATGAACGCGGCGATCGTCTCGACGTCCGTGACGGCATCGTGCGGCGGATTGTAGGCCATGACACCCAGTCTCGCGCACCACGCCTGGCGGAGCCCGCCGCGTCCTCGACGAGCCGGGCCTTCGAGACGGTCGACGGGCGCGCAGGCGAAGCGCGGCGGTTTCTGACGCGCAGCCGGCCCCGCCCACGCGAAGCGGGCCGCCTCTCCACGTGGGAGGGGCGGCCCGCTCGGCGTCCGATGAGGCGGCTCAGCTCTTGGCGAGCACCTCGTCGGCCTCTTCGTACGGCGCGTCCTCGCGCACGCCCGCAGCCTTCAGCTGGTCGGCCTCGGCGTGCAGATCCTTGACGACGCCGTGCGCCTCGTGGTCGTGCTCCACCGAGGGGGCCGAGCCCCACAGCGGTCGGCCGTTCGACTCGGGCAGGAAGTGCACCGAGACGAGGCCGATGACGCCCGCGATGATGAGGATGTACGCGGGCCACATGAGGTTGCCGGTCGCGTCGACGAGAGCGCCCGTGTAGAGAGCCGTCGTGCCGCAGAACGCGGAGATGAAGATGTTGAACGCGATCGACAGCGCACCGGCGCGCACGGCCGTCGGGAACAGCGACGGCAGCGTCGACGGCATGGTGGCGCTGAAGCAGATGAGCGACAGACCCATGATGATGAGACCCGCGATGACGGAGCCCTCGGTGTTGCGCGTGATGAGCATGAGCGACGGGAACGCCAGCACGATCAGCATGACGGAGCCGATGCGCACGATCGTCTTGCGCCCGATGCGGTCGGAGGCCAGACCGATGAGCGGGATGATCGCGAGGCAGACCGCCATGACGATGATCTGCGAGACGTTGTTCATGTTGTCGCTGATGCCCTGGCCGCCCTTGTGGTCGGTGACCGTCGACAGGAAGCTCGGCATGTACGCCGTCAGCATGTAGTTCGTGACGTTCCACGCGATGACGAGGCCGCCGCAGACGAGCATGGCGGGCCACATCTTGAACGTGTCCTTGAGCGAGACCTTGTTGTCCTTCTCGCGCTGCTCCGACTCGGCCTCGAGGGCCTCGAACGCCGGGGTGTCGCCGAGCTTCGAACGCAGGTAGACGCCGATGAAGCCGAGCGGCAGGGCGAGGAAGAACGGCAGGCGCCAACCCCACGAGTGCAGCTGGTCGGTCGTGCACAGCGCCATGACGAGCGCCGACATGCCGGCACCGAGCAGGTAACCGGTGAACGTGCCGACCTCGAGGAGGCTGCCGAGGAAGCCGCGCTTCTTGTCGGGCGCGTACTCGGCGATGAACGTCATCGCGTTGCCGTACTCACCGCCGGTCGAGAAGCCCTGCAGGACGCGGCACAGGAACAGCAGGACGCAGGCCCAGATGCCAGCGTGCGCGTAGTCCGGGATGAGGCCGATGGCGACGGTCGCGCCGGCCATCATGATCATCGTCATCGCGAGGACCTTGTTGCGGCCGATGCGGTCGGACAGCGGGCCGAGGATGATGCCGCCGAGCGGGCGGAAGAGGAAGGCGACGGCCATGAGCGCGTACGTCATGAGCGTCGCGGCGGAGCCCTCGAGCGGCATGATGACGTCACCGATCGTGAGCGCCATGTAGCTGTAGACGCCGAAGTCGTACCACTCGGTGATGTTGCCGATCGCGGCGGCGCCGATGGCGCGCTTGATGACGTCGGGGTGCGTCACCGTCACCTCGTCGACAGACCATCGTCGACGAACACTGTCCGGTCCGAACATGTGGTTTGCCCCTTTCACACGTGGTTCGGTTGTCTGACGTTTCTTCGCGATGCTATGGGAGGTCTCGACCCGGCACCAAACAGCAATCTGGCTGCAAATCAAGCAGATTGACAAAAGATCGACTGTCGATTCGTCGCCGTCGCGGGTTGCGAAGGAGGGGTTTGGACGCCAGGTGCCCACGTCGTGAGACGACGTAACGGCCTGTGCGCGTAGGGCGTTGAGGGGATGGCGAGGCTGGGAGCCGCTTCGGCGCAACCCCTCAGGAAGCTGAGGGCCCGAGGGGCGCTGCGCCGCCGCTGGCCGGCGGATCGGCCGGGACGATGATGTGTCGACCCTCACACGCCATCGGGTGCGTTCAGGCCGAGCGAGGCACCTGCGCCGGGTCGACGAGAGGCGCAGCGAGCCGGCCCGTCACGACGTCGGCGGCCTCGCGCCAGTCGTCCCCGAGGGCGACGACGCCGGGCACGCCCGCGAGCGTCGCGCCGGGGCCGGCGACGTAGACGGGTGTCGAACGCGCCATGACCGTCAGCTCCGAACGGCGGGCCGCGAACGACGTCGCCTTCATCCCCGAGATGACGCACGCCCGCGCGCTGGTGGCGCGCACGGCGGCGCTCGTCGCGGCCCACGGGGTGTTGGCGCCGAGCACGAGCGGCGCCCAGCCACGTTCGACGAGCATCGACGAGAACAGGTGGTTGGGCAGGTCGTGCAGTTCGCCGGGCGGGCACGTCAGGACGACGCGGGGGCGCGCGTCGCGCTCTGACTCGGTGCGAACCGCCTCGCCTCTGAACTCCGAGACGACGGAGCGGACGATGTTCGACGCGTGGTGCTCGTGCATGACGCTGAGTTCGCCGGCCGACCACATGACGCCGACGTGGTGCAGCGCGGGCACGAGGACGTCGGCGACGAGGGCATCGACGCCGTGCTCGTCGCGAGCACGAGCGAACTCGGCGCGCAGCGCATCCTCGTCGAGGGTGAGGATGGCGTCGAAGATGCGCCGGCCTACCTCGGCCGTGAGGATGTCGTTCGTCTGCAGATCCATCGTCAGATCAACATATCCCGCGGACCTGTCGGGGCGAGGTGTCGTTCGTCCTGTGCGCTATGGTCTTTGGCTGCTGGCTGCTGGCTGCTGGCTGCTGGCTGCTGGCTGTTCGCTGTTTGCCGGAACCCCGGGCCTCTAGGCTCGTGGCATGAACTTCGTCGAACACGGCTCCGGTACCCCCATCGTGCTGCTTCACGGCTTCGACGCCGACCACCGGCTCGTGCTGCCGTTGGAGTCGGCCTTCACCGCGGGTGCGGCGCGCGAGGACGTCGCGACGACGGGCTGGCGTCGTCTCTATCCCGATCTGCCGGGCTTCGGCAGCACCCCGATCGGTGACGAAGCGAGCACCGACGACGTCGTCGAGCGTGTGCTTGCGTTCGTCGACGAGCAGATCGGTGACGCACCGTTCGCCATCCTCGGCGACTCGTTCGGCGGGATGATCGCCCGCGCTGTCGCGCATCGCCGTCGCGAGCAGGTGCTCGGGCTGGGCCTGCTCGTGGCGGTGTTCGTCGCGGACTCCGATGCCCGTAGGGCGCCGGAGCAGACGGTGCTGCGACGCGATGACGACGCCGTCGCCCAGGTCGGGGACAAGGCCGACGACTACACGGCCGTCGCCGTGGTGCAGAGCGACGACACAGCCCGTCACTTCCTCGAGTTCGCCGCGCCCGGAGCCGAACTGGCTGACAAGGACGCGATGAAGAAGCTGACGGAGAACTACGAGCTGGGCGAGCAGCCCGAGGACGAGGCGCCCTTCGAGAAACCGACGCTCATCATCACCGGCCGCCAAGACCACCTCGTCGGCTTCGGCGACGCGCTGCGCCACCTCGAGCACTACCCGCGCGCCACGTTCGCGACGCTCGACGGCGCCGGCCACAACGCCCACCACGAACGCCCCGACCTCGTCAGCGCCCTCGTCGCCGACTGGCTCACCCGAATGCGCGACCTGCCCGCCTGACGGGGTGTGACGGCGGGCTTGACGGGCGGCCGGACGGCGTCGTCCGGGTGGCGGCGCTCCGCGCGTCAGACCGGGTGGCTGCGGTAGGCAGCCTCGGCTGACGGGTCGAGCGCTCCGCGACGGATGAGTTCGCGCAGAGCGAGCAGCGCGACGCCGTGCTGGTCGTACACGTGATGCATGACGAGCGCGAGGTGCTTGAGTGCCTCGTCGTCGACGGTCTCGGCGTCGTCGAGGCGGGCGAGATCGCGCACATAGAGCATGTCGGCCTCGACGAGCTGACGTGCGTGCGCCTCGTCGGTCGGTGCGTCGCGATCGGCCCATTGCACCGGCGCGAGTGGCCAGGTCTTCGTCGCGACGAACGCGTGTGGCACGAATCCCTGCGCGCGCAGCTCGACGTCGACATCGGCGAACGTCGGCTGATCGACGTAGAGACGGTGGAAGTTCACCTCGAGCTGGATGCTCGTCGCCGTGCGCAGGCGCTCGCGGCCGTTTCGGAAGATCATCAGCTCGGCGCCCTGCACGTCGATCTTGAGGTGGTCGAGCAACTCGATCTCGGTGATGTCGTCGAGGCGGGTCGTGTCGACGTCGACGCGGTCGACGACCTCGGCGAGCCGCGGGAAGTCGGTGAGCAGGGCGAGTTGCGCGGCGTCCGGTTCGAACAGGCTCGTGAATCCCGATTCGGCGCACACGTGCAGGGTGTGACGCTCGCCGTCACCGATGGCCGCAGGCAGGTAGCGCTCGTGCGGCCCGGCGGCGCGCTCGAGACGCGCGAGGGCGTCGGGTTGTGGCTCGAATCCGGTGACGCGGCACAGACCGTCGCGCAGCATCGGCAGATAGGGCGGGGTGTCGACCAGGGGGTTCGCGCCGATGTCGACGACCTCGGTGAGGCGGCTCGGCTGCATTAGTTCCCGTAGAGCGGACATCGATGCTCCTTCGCGACGGCATGACGGGTCGTCGCAGTCTTTCAGGTGCGCGCGGATCCTTCGTCCGTGGGCAGGGGGAAGGGCGACCCGGCCATGCGCCGGACGGGTTGCGCCGGGGTCGATGCGCCCGTCTCCCCCGGAGGTGCCGGGCGTGGCATAGCGTGAGGTGGTGACGCAGACCTCCCGCTGGGACACCGGCTTTCCCGACCCCGAGCAACTGCGCGAGACGGCCCGTCAGGCGCGTCAGCTGCCGACCGAACCGATGAGCCGGGGCGTGCGCGCGATCGTCGGTGGGGCCGTGGCCGTCTGGCTCGTCACTGTTCTCGTCGTCTATTCGACCCTGCCCGAACGCGTCCCGACGCACTGGGACGGCTCGGAACCCGACGACTGGTCGAGCCGCGCCGGGGCGCTCGTCGCGTTCGTCGTCGGCCCGATCGCCATCGGCGCCGTGCTGCGCCTCGTGACGACGCTCGTCCTGCGCTGGCCGCAAGGCATCAACGCGCCGAACAAGGAGTACTGGCTGCAGACGCCGCAACGGCTGCGACACTTCGAACGGCTGGTCCGCGAGGATCTTATGCTCATCGGTGCTCTGACGACGCTGCTGTTCGCCGCGATCAGCGTGATGACGGGTGTCGCCGCGCATCGTGAAGGCGGGGAGCTGCCCGGGGTGTTCTTCGCCGTCATCATGATCGCGTTCATCGCAGGCATTCTTGGCCTCGTCGTGCGGATGCTGCTCGGCAGGCGCTATCAGCCGTCGGACGAGGCGGTGTGACCAGCTGCGATTCTTGTCCCCTTCTGCGATTCCTGTCCACATTCGTCACGTGACCGCTGGCGGCGAATGTGGACAGGAATCACAGTTGAGGACGGGCGGGGCTGCGTCGCGTCGACGGGTGCGTCAGGTTGATGAGTTGTCCGACGGCTGAGGACGCCGACGCTCAAGACGCATCCCGACGCTGCGGGGCGCAGTCTGGACGAAGCCGAGGCTCTCGTACAGTGGCCGGCCCGGTGCGTCGGCCATGAGCGTCACATAGGCACCGGACGGCGCGTCGTGTTCGATGCGCGCGAGCAACCGAGTGAGAATCGCCCGCCCGAGGCCCTGACGCTGATGCTCCGGCGAGGTGGCCATGTCGGCGACCATGAAGTACCACCCGCCGCCACCGATGACGCGGCCCATCGCGACGACGTCGCCGCTCGCGCGATGACGAACCGTCACCCATGCCCACGAGTTCGTCAGGGCCGGCGCGCCCTGCTCGGCGGTGCGGGGTGTGAGGCCGCTGATTCGTCGCAGCTCGAGGTAGGTCTCGAGATCCGGTGCGGAATCGAGCAGTTCGTAGTCGGTGTTCACGGGGCCTCCTGGTGGTGGGACGGAGTGGGAGAGAGGGCGGCGATAGGAGGTCGGCGACAGCGCGGGGAAGCGTGAGCCACGGTGCATGAGGTCCGATCGCGATGCACGATCTCGTCGGCTCAGATGCATCTGCGTGCAAGTGCACCCGGGTGCACTTGCACGCACGTGCATATGGGCGCATGGGGACTGCCTCGTGGTGACGGCGATGTTGCTCATGGCAGGAGAACAGAGCCTGGGCGAGGTGCGCGACGCGCCCTGAGACGTACGTGAGCCCTGCGACCGCGCATCTGTCAGCCCCCGGCACCCCGTCAGAACAGACTGTGCTGCGCGACGGATTCCGGCGAGCGAGCGGCGTCGTCGAACGTGACGCGGCGCCCGCCCAGTGCGTCGAGGTCGACGAGCATGAGCGAATCGGCCGCGCCTTCCGCCGCATCCCCGGCCACGCCTTCGGCTTCGGCCGCGCCTTCGGCTTCGGCTTCGGCTTCGGACGCAGCGTTGACCTGAACCAGCGCGACCGATCCGACGAGGCTGACGGGCGTCAGGCAGTGGGATCCGTCGGTGACGGGGTGGGCGTAGACGGGGTGGATGCCACGGCCGGCGTCGAAGAACGCCGCGTGCAGCGCCGGGGGTTGCCACGCCTCGTGGGGCATCGAGCGCGCGCAGAGGCCGCGCGTTCGCAGGTGCGCCTCGACGGCGGCGACGCAGTCGGCGTGCGCGACATCGAGCGCCGTTTCGGGCAACGCCCGGGTGAGAGCGGCGGCCTTGCTCGTCTTGTGACGCGCCTGGGGCACACCGACGTGCTCGGTGACGGCGTCCTCGAGAACTCGAACGGCGAGCCCGTCGTCCGTGCGTGCGACGTACGTGGCCCGCACCGCGCCTTGCTCGTCGAGACGAACTCGCTTGCGCGCATCGGACGCCGTACCGACCTTGTGCGCGCCGTCCGCGAACGTCGCGATGTAGAGCCAGTGAGGTTGCGCCAGGTAGCGACCGAGCGCTTCCGGTACATGGCCACCGCGATGCGCGTGGTGCATGAAGCGCGACTCGTCGCGGCTCGCACACCGCTCGCACTGACGGCCCGTGGTGGCGAGACGCGCGCCGGCGCAGGGCTCATGACGGCCACCGCTCGACCCCGTGGCGATGAACACGCCGGTGCAGAATCGCCCCGTCGGGTCGACGTGGAACGCGAGACGTTCACCGACCAGGTTCAGCGTTCGTCGCTCGGTCTCGAGGGGGATCGAGATGACGAGTTGCGGCTCCCCACCCGTCCAGGAGACGGAGTGCACGAGGAACGGCGTGTCGCGAGGAATGCTGGGGCGAGGCATGGCTCCATCCGATCATGACGGGGTAGATGGCAGCACTCGGGCTCGGACCGTCCGTACGCCGCGCGGCGCCCGTTGCAGGCCGCCCTTCGGGTCGCGTCACTTGGACCCCGCCAGTCGGACACAGTGCGTTGGACGCCGCATGCGCACGTCTGAGTGGCCACTGGCCGCGGCGGCACCTGTTGGCCCTCCGCCGCTCTGCGGCGCAGCTACCGGCGTGCCAGTGCCGCCGTCGCACCCGGACGTCAGCGCCACCGCCGTTGAACCTTCTACGATCATGGCCATGACTGACGCCACGCCATCGTCTGCGCAGCCCGCCCAGGCCGTCCTGCGCGAAGCCGTCCACGAACGCATCGCCGAGTTGTTCACCCGCGACAGCGCCGTGTTCGGCCGCGACCTCGCGCCGTATCGCGGGCACGCGCAGCGCGTCGCCGCGCTCGTCATGGGGCAGGTCGACATGCGCCCCGACTGGGTCGTGCCGGTCGCCGTCGCCTCGTACTACCACGACGCGGCGATCTGGTTCGAGCACACGTGGGACTACCTGCCCGGCTCGGAAAGCCTTGCGGCGCAGGAGCTCTCGCGAACCGGCCACGAGGGTGACGCCGCGCTCGTCACCGCGATGATCGACGAGCACCACCGCGTCCGGCCGGCGCGCAACCCGCACCCCCTCGTCGAGGCGATGCGACGTGCCGACGCGACGGACGTCTACCGTCTGCCGCTTCCACCGCACGTCAGCCGTGACGACTACCGCGCCATGCTGGAGCGGTTTCCCGACAACGGCATGCACCTCATGCTCGGGCGCGGGTTCGTCATGGGGCTGAAGGAGCGCAAGCGTCTCAACCCGATGCCGATGGTCAAGCTCTGAGCTGTTCACGCTGGTCTAATCCCCGACGGGCGCAACCTGCTTCGCCGAGCCCCGGGGCCTGACGGCGGTCGCCCGGGCCCCGCGCATCTCGATCGCGGACCTGTGGCACCCTGATCCGATGACGCTTCGACCCGGCGCCCGTGCGGCGTTCGCCTTCAACGCTGCGCTCGCCTGGATCGGGTTCGTCCTCGTCTGCGTGCTGTCGGCGACCGATCAGTACGCGCACGTGACGCCCGCTCCGCACGAGTACGGCGTGCATCCCGGCGGTTTCGCAGGAGCGATCTCGCGGTTGTTCGACACGCTCAGCTACTTCACGGTCTGGTCGAACGTCATCGTCGCGATCAGTTGCACCCTCGTCGCGGTGGCGCCCCACGCCGACACGCGGTGGCGGCGCGTCGTCCGCCTCGACGCGCTCATCATGATCACCGTGACGGCCATCGTCTACGCGCTGCTGCTCGCGCCGGGGTCGCACCCGACCGGTTGGGATCTCGTGACGAACCCGTGGCAGCACATCGCCGTGCCGCTCGTCACCGTCATCGTGTGGCTCGTCTGGGGCCCGCGCGGCCGCATCGATCGGCGCACCGTCGCGTCGTGCTTCGCCATCCCCGGCGTGTGGATCGTCCACATGCTCGTGCGCGGCGCCGTCGTCGACGCCTACCCGTACCCATTCGTCAACGTCGACGCGCACGGGTACGGTTCGGTGGCCGTGACGCTCGTCGTCATCCTGCTGTTCGGCCTCGTGCTGGCGCTCGCGTTCTGGGGCATCGACCGTCTGCTGACACGTCGCGCGTCCATCCGCTCTCGGCCTTGAGGTCCGAAACGCCGCACTGCAGGGTTTCGGCCCTCAATGTCCGAAACGCTCACGCGGCGCGGACGCGAGCAGCGCCCATGCGGCGGCGTTCAACGGGACCCGCCCTGGACCTTCGTGTTCGCCTCAGCGCCACGCCGCGTCACCCCGTCGACGACAGCCGTCAGCACGACCGCGGTGAGGAACGACGTCAGGCTCGCGCTCATCCAGCTCGGTGCCGTGAAGTGCAGGGTGCCCGCGATGTCGTGCCACATCCGTGACCACCAGCCGAGTTCGCCCGGGGAGATGAGCTGGTACATCGCGAACCCGGCGAGCCACGGCAAGAGCATCAGTGGGCGACCCGGGGCGTCGACCGACGTGTTCCAGCGCCGACGCCCGCCGAACGCGTAGTAGTCGACGAGGAACACCCCGAGCAGGGGCGCGAAAACCGAGCCGATGAGTGAGAGGAACGTCGCGAAACCGTAGATGTCGATGCTCCACGCGAGCACCATCGAGATGATGCCGAGCGCCGTCGAGATGAGGCGACGATCGACGCGCGGCAGCATGTTCTGCGCCGACACGGTCGGCGAGTACACGTCGACGAAGCACGCGTCGATCTCGCGCAGCGTCAGCACCCAGAAACACAGTGTGCCGCCGGTGATGCCGAGGAAGATCGAGAACACCTTGTCACCGTCACCACCGGCGATGACGAGCGCCACCATGCCGATGCAGTACACCGCGATCTGCGTGACGCTGTACCCGACGTAGCTGCCGATGACGGCGGCGCGGTGCGACGTCGAGTGGCGCGCGTAGTCGCCCGCGACGGGCACCCACGACACGCACAGCCCGATGATCGCGTCGACGGCGATCATCCAGCCGTCCCAGCCGTGGCCGTGGTAGGCGGGCAGGTCACGCGTCGCCAATTGCGTTGCGAGATAGACGAGCACGACGATCACCGCCACCGTCACGTACTTGCGCAGCACCTTGACCCAGTGCAGCGGGTAGATCGCCAGCGTGATCGTCACGAGCCCGATGACGCCGATGACGGGCCAGCTCGGCACGTCCCAGAGCGTCTTGACGGCGAACGCCGTCGTCACCATCTCGAACGTTCCCCAGCCGACGAGCTGCACCATGTTGAGCACGCTCGGCACGTACGACAGACGCCCACCGAACAGGCCGCGCAGCATCACCATCGCCGGCTGCCCCTGCTGCGACGACGCGAGCGCCATCGCCGAGACGCCGGCTGTGCCGACGAGCGTCCCGACGACGAGTGCGCTGAGCGCCGCGCCGACGCCCATGCCCGGCGCGCCCAACGGCTGCAGGACGACGAGCGCGCCCGCGAACGCGAGCAGGCTCATGCCGAGGTTCGCCCACATGCCGAGCTGGTCGAGCAGGCCGAGGTTGCGCGGCGCGTGACCCTCGTCGAGGGTGCGGGGGACGTCGTGGGTGTCGCGCAGGTCGGGGGCGTCCTGCGCGGGGGAGGGCGACGTGGGGGAAGCGGTGCTCACAGGCTGAGTGTCTCCTCGAATCGTGGGACGGGAACATTCCGACCCGATGGAACCTTAGAGGCCGATCGCATCGAATGGTCGCCGAACTACGCGTGCGCCTCCTGCGGCGCGCGATGATGGCGTCACCCGCGAAGGTCAGGAGAAGCCATGAAACCCCTCGAGGCAGTGACGGTCGTCGAGCTCGCAAGCCTTGCGCCCGCACCGTTCGGCTGCATGATGCTCGCCGACCTCGGCGCTCACGTGACACGTGTCGAACGTCCAGGTTCGGGTGCGCTCGACGTTCCGACGGCGGCGCTCGACCGGGGCAAGACGACGATCGTGGCCGACCTCAAGACACCTGACGGACTCGCCGCCGTCCGCGAACTCGCGTCAGCGGCAGACGTTTTCGTCGAGGCCTACCGTCCCGGAGTCGCCGAGCGCCTCGGCGTTGGCCCCGACGACCTGCTCGCTCTCAACCCGCGACTCGTCTACGTGCGCATGACGGGGTGGGGTCAGCACGGCCCGCTCGCGCAGACGGCGGGGCACGACATCAACTACCTCGCGTTGTCGGGGATGCTGTACCCGCTCGCGCGACCCGGTGAGCGTCCGAATCCGCCGACGAACGTGCTCGCCGACTTCGCCGGTGGTGGCATGCTGCTTGCCAATGGCGTCCTCGCGGCCCTCGTCGCACGGGCCACGACGGGTCGGGGGCAGGTGCTCGACGTCGCGATGGTCGACGGCGCGTCGCTGTACTCGACGTTCCTGCGCGGCCTGCACGCCGTGGGGTTGTGGAGCGGCGAACCCGGCACGAACCTGCTCGACGGCGGCGCACCGTTCTACGACACGTACACGTGTGCGGACGGCCGGCACGTCGCCGTCGGAGCGCTCGAACCACAATTCTTCGCGGCCCTCGTCGACGGGCTCGGCCTCGACGCCACGACGATGCCCGCGCAGACCGACGTCACGGGATGGTCGCGCTGGCGTGAGGTGCTGACGGCGACGTTCGCGACGAAGACGCGTGACGAGTGGGCGCAGCTCTTCGACGGCACCGACGCGTGCGTCACGCCCGTCCTCACACCCTGGGAAGCACCGCATCACCCGCATGCCGTGGGGCGCGAGGCGTTCGTCGACGTCGACGGCGTGACGATGCCCGCTCCCGCGCCGCGGTTCGGTGGAAGCGACTGAGGGTGCCGGCATCCGAAGACACAGGACCCCGCCGCACCAGGTACGCCGGTGCAGCGGGGTCTCGCGTGGACGGGGGAGGTCAGCCTTCGTTCTGCTTCGACTCGTCCGTCGTCTCGTCGATCTTGATGCCCTGCTGCTGCGAGCCGGACATGATCTGTGACAGCGCCGTGTTGGCGGCCATGATCGAGGCGAAGTTGCCCGAGGTGAGGTCGCCCTTCATGTTCTTGACGTTCTCGACGGCGGTGCCGAGCGGCTGCGCGATCGTCTTGCACAGCGTCGGGTTGGCCTGGGCGTTCTTGACGGCGTTGTTGAGCAGCTTGAGGTCGAGTGCGGCGGTCGCGCCACCCTTGATCAGGGCCTTCGTGCGGCCGTCGGCGCCCTTCTGGAACGTGCCGGCCTTGTAGGGCTTCCACAGGTAGCGGTGGAATGTGCCGGCCGTCAGGCCGATGTCCGTCGCGAAGCGCGTCTTGGCGAACTTGCGCGTGTTCTCGGTCGGGCAGTCGATCGGCTTGGCGTTCGACGAGGACGACGATGCCTCACCCGAGCCGCTGGCGCTTGAGTTGGAGCTGGCGTCGCCGGAGGCGGAGGACGTCGCGCTCGCGGCTGCGCCGGAGGCGGCGCTCGTCGCGGAGGAGGCGGAGTTGGACGAGTCCGAGCCGCACGCCGTGAGAGCGGTGAGCGACAGGGCCGCGACGGTGGCGGTGGTGGTGGTGGTGAAACGCATCGGTGTTCCTTTCGGCGGGGATGTCACAGAGGCAGACGCATGGAGAATCTATGGGTTGCGTCCAGGTGGGTGTGATCCCCGTCCCCCGACATGTGCCGGGGTCCTACGCTGGGAGACATGGTGGTTCGTCGCGTGGCCGTCGTCGGCGGTGGAGTCGCAGGACTGACGTTGGCCGCGGCGCTCGACCCGGCGCGTTTCGACGTCACCGTCCATGAGGCGCAACCCGATCGTCGGACGGGCGCGGCCCTCGGGTTGTGGCCTGACGCTCTGCGCGCGCTTGCAGAGCTGGGGGTGCAGCTCGGCGGCGGTCACGGTGTGAGCGGCGCTGCGCCCGGTAGGGCCCGCGGAGTCGGTGTGTCATCTGGAGTTGGAGTGGTTCGCAGGTGCGAGCGAGTCGACCTGCACACGATGACGGGGCGACGGCTGTTGCGTGCCCCCGCGCCACCCGTCGCGCAGGTTCGGCGTGAGCATCTCATGGTGGCGTTGCGGGCGGTGGCGCCCGCGCCCGTCGCGCATCGCGTCGACGATCCTCGCGAACTGGACGCCGACGTCGTCGTCGGTGCTGACGGCGTGCGCTCGCGGGTGAGGGGCACCGTCGACCCTTGGCGTGCCGAACGACGTGCGACGCCCTGGGTGACGTTGCGCGGTATCGCGCCCGCGCTCGAGGGTCTGGACGGAACGAACCCGTTTGCACGCGAGTTCTGGGGTGCGGGAAGGCTTTTCGGCGACGCTCCGGTGAGCGGTGGCAGGTATTGGTTCACCGCGCACGCGATGGCGTCGGCGCAGGGCGACACGCCCGATCACAGGGTCGGCGTGATGCGTGGGGCGTATGCGCCGGAGCAGCTCGACGTCATGGCGGTCGTCGACGAGGCGAGACGACGTTTCGCGGGTGCGGCACCCACCGTCCGGGTAGCGCTGGCAGCAGCCGACGACACGGCCCTCGCGGCGCGGTTGTGGGTCGCCCCGCCGATGCGTCGCTATGTGCAGGGCCGCTTCGTCGTCATCGGTGACGCGGCGCACGGGTCGCTGCCGAACCTCGCGCGTGGCGCGAGCGACGCCATCATCGACGCAGTGACGCTCGCCCGGGTGATGAACGCCGACGGCGGCCTGGGCCGCTGGCAGCTTCGGCGATGGCCGGTGACGCAGGCCGCGCGGCTGGGCGCGTCGGCCGTCATGGCCGTCGCGACGGGCTGGGGGTAGCCCCTGCCCTCCTGCGCCCAAATGCACCGGGTGCACTTGGGCGCAGGAGGTGTTTGAGTTGGGCCACCCCATCCGCGTCCCGATGCACCCGGGTGCACTTGCACGCAGATCGTCGGGGCCGAGACGGGCAGGATGGGGGCATGGCTACTTCTCTCTTGTTCGGCGCCGGCGATCTGGGCACGCAGATCGGGTTCGACCTGGCGCGCGCGGGCGATGACGTCGTCGCGCTGCGGCGTCACGCTGATCGCGTGTCCGAGCCGCTGACGGGCGTCTCCTGCGACCTCGGCGCGGGCGTCGACGTGGTGCGCGCGGCGCTCGAACCGTTGACGAAGCGCGGCGGCTGGGCGCGTGGGCCGCAACGCGTCGTCGTCTGCCTCACGCCCGACGCGCGCGACGAGGAGGCCTATCGGGCGACGTTCGTCGAGGCCACGGGTACTGCTCTCGCGGCGATCGCCGCGCTGGGTTGGGCGCCCGAGCGGGCCCTGTTCGTGTCGTCGACGGCGGTCTGCGCGTCCGGCGGTCTCGTCGACGAGAACACGCCGCCCGCTCCGCAGACGCCGACGGCCCGTGTGCTCGCCGAGGCCGAACAGCTTTTTCTCGCGGCGTTTCCCGCGTCGACGCGGGGCATCGTCGTGCGCCCGAGCGGCATCTACGGGCCGGGTCGCGAATGGTTCGTCAACCGGGTGAGCGAGGGCGACGTCGGCGATCCGTCACGGACGACGCATCGCGTGCATCGTGACGATCTGGCGCGCGCGGTCACGCACCTGCTGACGATGACGGCGGAGCCCGACGCGCTGTATCTCGTCACCGATGACGCGCCCGCGTCGGCGGGTGAGGTTGCCACGTACCTGGCCGAACGCCTGGATGCCAACGCCGACCCGTCGTGGCGCGGGGAGTGGAGTGCGAGCCGTCGACTCGACAACTCGCGACTGCGGCGCACGGGGTTCGCGTTCGACTTCCCGACGTATCGCGAGGGCTACGCCGCCGTGCTGGACGGCGACGGCGTGCGTCATTCGTGACGCGCGCGACGCGTCATACCTGAGTCATCGGCGCAGGGCGTCATCCTGACGCGGTCGGCGGCGACGCGAGAGAAACGGTGCGGCTGTGAGCGACGCCGTCAGCGGCGTGTGGCGCCGATGATCGGCGAGTGGCTCCGGGGGGTTGCGGCGCTCCGTCGGCGCACAAGAGCCATGACGTGCCCGGCGCCGAGGAAGGTGATGCCGATGACGCTGAGCACGACGAGCGCGTAGGAGATGAACCGGTTGCACACGCCGATCTGAGTCGGCGCGCCCCAGGCGTACCAGTGCCCGGTTTCGGCGTAGATGTACGTCTTGTACGCGAGAGCCCACAGGACGAAGGGGGCGCTGAAGAGGGCGCCCGCCGCGATGATGGACGCACCCACGTGACGCAACCACCGATCGACGCCTGGTGTGAATGACGCCATGCTGACCACCTCCTGTGTCGTAGCTCACGTAAAGGTAGTGCGCCTTTCGGATGAACAGCTTCACCCTTTGGGTCATTTTTTCCCTTGGGGCTGTTAGGTGGGGGCGGACAGGGGGCTGTTTTTCGGCATGACGCGGCGTGCCGCCTCGGTTCGAAGAGCTGCCGGGGAAAGTTGGCGGGCGACGGCCGCAGACGACGATGGCGGGCGGTGGGGGTTGCGCCCTTCGTCAGGTATGCGCCGCCGGGCCGGTGGGCGGAAGAGGGGTCAGCGTGCCACGTCGAACACCGCGAGGTTGATGCCGTTGGCGAACTGCTGGCTCTCCACGAGCGTCAGGCGCGTCTTGATGCCGTCATCGACGGGGCCGTCGGTGACGTCGCTGAAGCGCGAACCGTCGCCGTGGGCGCCGTCGCGCAGCTTGCGCACGTCGTCGAGCGTTGTCAGCAGGTGCGAGTGTGCCCACCCGGAGGCGGTGACGGCGTCCTGCGTCAGTGACGTCGACACGACGAACTTGGGGAGTGCGTTGTAGGTCGCGAATTCGTCCATCGACGGCCAGACGGGCGCGAACTCCTCGAAGCTCACGTGCCGAGAAGGAGCGCTGCGGCGTCCTGTTGTTCGCGGCCCTTGATCTCGTAGGCGGCGGGGTCGAACTCGACGTCCTCGAACGTCCAGCCCGCGTGCTCGTGGTTGCCCCCGCCGGGGGCTTCGACGACGCCGTCGAGGCTGATGAACTCGGTGATGACGATCGGGCGCATGACGGGCCTTTCGGCCGAGGTCGGCGGTCGTGCTCAAGCATGGCACCCGGGCTGCGCGCACTCATGAGCTGAGAGTCGACATACATGACGAGAGGGTGGCGCAGCCGGCAGGGAATCCTCTCGGATGCGCACTTTGGGACATGCGGCTTCTCGGAATGGCCTACCGACACGTTTCGAGCGCCGAGGGCGGCGGCCGTGCACCGGCCGACCGTCGTCCCGATCGTCTACGGCGGAGCCGCCTCGTGATTGCCGAAAAAGTCGGCGCATCGTTCCGCTACCCACGACGCACTACTCGAGGCGAGCCCCTTGACACGTGCGTCCGGGGGGCGTTCGCTGTCTATGGGGCCGGCGTCGGAGAGGCCTTGCCAGAAAGACATCGAGCGACACAGTCGGATCGGAATAGACACGAAAGCAGTGGTGTACGAGGGGCCGACCTCCTTCGCGGCCGGCAAGGCAACCCCTTCTTGGATCGTCTCTCACGAAATCTCGCTGGACCGAGCCGCCGATGCCTACAAGAACTTCGACGCCAGGTCCAAGGGTTGGACCAAGGCTCTCATCAAGGCCGGCATGTCAAACGGAGCGAAGGAAAACTGAGATGGCAGCAGATCTTCAGGGCAAGAGGGTCGCGATCCTCGCCGCCGACGGAGTAGAACGCGTTGAGCTCGAACAACCCCGCGAAGCACTGGATCGGGCCGGCGCTCAGACGGAGGTCCTCTCGATCCACGACGGCGAGATCAAGGCCCGTAAGAACGACCTGGATGAAGCGGGCACGTTCACCGTCGACAGGTTGGTCACCGACGCCTCGGCGGGCGATTACGACGCCCTGCTGCTTCCCGGCGGCACGGTGAACCCCGACCAGCTCCGGGTCGACAAGGACGCCGTTTCCTTCATCCGCGACTTCGTCGAGAGTGGCAAGCCCGTGGCGGCGATCTGTCACGGGCCCTGGACGTTGATCGAGGCTGGCGTGGTCGGAGGTCGCACCTTGACGTCCTTCCCGAGCATCCGCACGGATCTGCGCAACGCCGGTGCGGAGGTCATTGACCAGGATGTCGTGGTCGACGGGAACCTGATCACCAGCCGATCACCCGAAGACCTGCCTGCGTTCTGCGATACGATCGTGGCGAAATTTGCGAGCAATTCGACCCAGGAAGAGGTGACGTCATGAGCGTGACGAAGGGTCTGCTTGTCAGGCTGGAGGCCCTGCCCGGCAAGGAAGACGAGGTCCAGGAATTTCTCGGCATCGGGCGAGGGCTCGTCGAGGAGGAACCGGCCACCATCGCGTGGTTCGCGATCCGTCTCGGCCCGTCCTCATTCGGGATCTTCGACGTGTTCCCGGATGACGCCGGCCGCGACGCGCACCTGTCCGGTGCAGTCGCTGCCGCTCTCGGCGAGCAGACCGGCAAGCTGTTCAGCGAGCCGACGATCGAGAAATTGGACGTCCTGGGCTCCAAACTCCCCGCCTGACACCACAGACCGGGAGTACTGGCCCAGAGAGGAGGGGTCGCTGCGCACGGTGACTTCGGGCTTACGCAGCCCGCTGACGTTGTGACAGCGACCCCTTCTCTTGCGGCCTATCGCTAATCACCAACAGACCGGGGAACCGCGATGACAGGAACTGACGACGGCGTTGCCACGACGCGTTCACCCGAGGTAGCGGTGATCGGGGGCGGGATCGTCGGTCTGTCGACGGCGTACGCGCTGCGGGAGCAGGGCGTGTCGGTGCGCTTGTACGAGGCTGGTGTGCCCGGGACGGGTCAATCCGCAGGCGAGTCGCGGATCTTCCGGCATGCCCACGACGACCCGCGACTCGTCGCCTTCGCGCGCGAAAGCCGCGGCATATGGGATGAGTGGGCCGAACACTTCGACGTCGAGCTGGTCTCATCAGACGGTGTCCTGGCGATCGGAGACAGCGCCCTGGCGCGGCTGCGGGTGCTCGACCAGGTCGGCGGCGTGGAAGCGCGCGAGATCGACGCGGCCGAGGTCGCCCAGCGGATGCCGCTGCTCGCTGGGTACTCGGGGCCAGCGGTGCTCGACGAGTCGGGCGGCGCGATCCGCACCCGAGCCGCGATCAAGGCACTCACGGGTGCCCTCGCCGATGCGGTCACCACCGGTGAGGTCATCTCCATCGATCCCCGCGCCGACGGGACGGTCGAGGTGCGCAGCGTCACCGACCGGGCTGTCTACTCCAAGGTGGTCGTGTGCGCCGGCCGCGAAACCGCCCGTCTGGCACGCAGCGTCGGCCTGTCGCTGCCGGTTCGCCTTGCCGCACACGTCAGGTTGACCTTCGACGTGAAAGCCGCCGCCCCGGCACGAGTCGCGTGCCTGCAGGACAGCAGCGGCGTCTTCGGTGAAGTCGGCGTCTACGCGACGCCGCTACCGGGCAACAGAAACTATTCGGTTGGGCTCAGCGACACCGTCGGCGTCCGCGACGATGGAACTTTCATCGACCCGGCGGCGATTCGATCGCTGGATGAACGCGCACGCGAATACGTGACACGGGCGCTGCCCGGTCTCCACCCAGAGCCGCGCGACTTCCTTCACTGCTGGGTGACCGACCTCCCGTGGAGTGAGGACGGCGTGGCCGTGTGGGAGGCAGACTCTGTCCTGTTTGTGGCTGGTCACAATTTGTTCAAGCAGGCACCTGCGCTGGGTCGCGCTCTTGCCCAGGCTGCGACCGGCGGCGGTGTCCGCGCCGAGCTCACGCCCGAAGCGCGCCTCGGCGAGGCCCAGAGCTAGGGCGTGTCCCCCAATCGCGGGGGACCCGCGATTCTGGCCGGCAAACTGTTCAGCGAACCCACGATCGAGAAGGTGGATGTCCCGGCCTCTAAGCTCCCCGCCTGAGACTACGACCTCGTCGAGGGTGTCGCTGTGCGATGTTCAGATCGCGCAGCGACACACTCGTCACATTGAGGTCACGTTGGTGGCTGCCTGCAGTGCGGCGGCAAGGTAGCCCGCGGAAGCACCGACGCCCTTGTCCGCGAAGTAGGCGGGCGTACCACCTGCAACCACGGTCCCGCCGGCGTCGCCCGCGCCGGGTCCAAGATCGATCACGTGATCGGCCACCGCGACGACGCGCATGTCCAGCTCTGCGGCGACGAGCGTGTTGCGCGCATCGAGCAGCGGTTCGTCCTGGCTTGTAGGAGCACCGGTTTCGCGGCTCGCATGCACGCTCGCCGAGGACGCGGTGTACCCGGCCTCACAGCGTGGCTGGGCGGGCGCGCTGGGTGCTGCTCGTAGACTGATTGGGTGGAGCTCGGGCAGAAACAGCAGGTGCGCTGGGTGCGCAGCCTGCTCGTCGCTGCCCTGACGGCGTGCTCGGCGGGCGCCGCGCACGTCGCCGGAGGCGGGCATCGCGCGCCGGTGCTGCTCCTCATCTGCCTGACGGTGATCGGTACGCCGATCATGCACGCGGTGAGCACGCGACGCTGGAGTTTCGCGCAGCTCGTCGGCGTCATGGCCGTCGCGCAGCTCGCGCTGCACGCGGCGATGTCGACGCTCATGCCCGCCTCGATGACGATGCCGCACCACGCGAGCGCCGCCGACGTCAGCGCCGACGGCACGAGCGCGACGATGGCCGCGAGCCACATCGGCATGACATGGCTGTTCGCCGCGCTCCTCGCGTACGGCGAGAAGGCGCTCGCCTGGACGATCCGCGTCCTCGTGCCGCCGATTCAGCTCGCGCCGGTCGGTGAATTTCCGACGGCCTGCACGGTGTTCGACGACATTCGTGCACCCCGCCTGGTGACGCTGCACGCCCCGCGGGCCAGCCGCGCCCCACCGGTGAGTTTCGTTCTCTCGCACTGATCCTCGGATCTTTTCCCTCTCTCACGGGCCTGGCCATCAGGGCTGTCGACATGCGCCTCACGGCTGTCGACCGAGCGTCCGCATCGTGCCGGTGCGGTGCGCCCTGGTGTCAGGGGGCCTGACGAGCGCACGACGGCATGAGCAGCCCGTGGCCGCGCGCCACGTCGGCGTCACCCCCGTCGCGCATCGAGCGGCCCGGGCGCCCCGCGCGTCCTGCGTTTTCCGGCAGCCGTGAAATCGCCGCAGCGTTCGTCGCATCCATCGGCGACGCCACCGATTCCCCTGGCCGTGAGGGCCGCCGCGACGCCACGTCGCACCCAGAACGAAAGTCCTCACCATGAACCTCACCATCACGTCCGCCACCCGCCGCCTGACGGCCGTCGCCCTTCTGACGCTCGCCGCGCCGGCAGCGCTCACCGCCTGCTCGTCGGACGATTCGGGCACCTCGGGCGACTCCAGGAGCGCCGCATCGTCGGCACCGGCCACGTCGACGTCAGCCCCGTCGAGCGCCGACGCCACGATGGCGTCGCACATCACGCCGTCAGACACCTGGGCGAAGGCCGCCGATTCGGGCATTAGCGCCGCGTTCGGCACGCTGAAGAACACCGGGACGAAGCCCATCGTCATCACCGGCGCGCGCGGCGACGCTGGGCCGGTGCAGTTGCACGTCACGCAGAAGACCGCGACGGGCATGGAGATGAAGGAGACGAAGTCCTTCACCGTGCCCGCCGGCGGCTCGCTCGAACTCAAGCCGGGCAGCAGCCACCTCATGTTCATGAATCTCTCGCACGCGCTCAAGGCGGGCGAGACGCAGAAGCTCACCGTGACGTTCGAGGACGGTTCGCACACCGACGTCCGCTTCCCCGTACGCGCCTATGACGGTGCGAAGGAGAAGTACGCGGGCTCCGGCCACGCGCAGCACTCGTCGGAGGCGACCCACTCCGGCGACGCCCACTCGAGCGGCATGGGTTCGCACTCGGCCGGCTCGACCATGCCCGGCATGTCGACCACACCCTCCCACTGACCCTGACGGCCCGAAAGGCTCCCACGATGAAGAAGACCTACGCCGCCCTCGCGCTCGCCACGACGATCGCGTTCGCGCCCGCCGCATCCGCCCACGACGAACTGACCGGCACGATGCCGAAGAACGGCGCGACGGTGACGAGCGCGCCGTCATCGCTCGAGCTGACGTTCGCCGAGAAGCCGCTCGCCGTCGGCAACCAGATCTCCGTCAAGGCACCGGACGGGTCGACGTCGAAGGCCACGCCGAAGGTCGACGGCAGCACCGTCAGCGCCCCGTTCGCCGGCCACGGTGACGGCGCATACACCGTGACGTGGCGCGTCGTCTCCAGCGACGGCCACCCCATCAGCGGGTCGTACACGTTCACGCTGAAGGGCGGCACGGCAAGCACTGGGGCGCCGTCGACGGCAGCGTCGTCCTCGGACGGCGCCGCGTCGTCGTCACCGCGCGCGACGGCCACGACGACGTTCGACTCGCCCGCTCCGTCACCCGCGGCGGAGGCGCACCAGGACGCTGACGGCAGCGCCGCGTGGAGCGTCATCGCCGCGGTGGCGGGTGTCGTCGTGGTGGTCGGCATCGGAGTCGCGCTCATGGCGCGGCGCCGTCGCGGCCAGTGAGCCTTCGCTGTCAGCGTCGTGACGATGCGCGGGGTGCCTCGACGGAGGTGCCCCGCGCGGGCCGCGGTCAGGACGAGGAGGGTTCAGGTGATGGTCCGTCACGCGTGGATCCGCAGTGCCCAGCCGGCCCAGGGGCGGCGACGGCCGGGGTGGCGCGCGAAGGTGGACGAAAATCGCAGAGGGGGACAGAAATCGCCGATGGGGGCGGGGCCTCGCGTCGGGGAGTGATCGCCGGGTCGTTCGCGAGCCTCGGTGCCGTTGCGCTCGCGGCGTGCGATCGCGCGGGGTCGGGAGCGTCTGCGTCAGGGGCTGGGCCAGGTTCTGGGGCGGTAGCTTCGGGATCCTCGAGTGCCTCGGCCCCTCAGGGCGCGCGTGCCAGCGCGTCGGCGCATCCGGCGCGCTGGCACGTGCCGAGCGGTGCGCCGCGTCAGTCGGGTGTGACGACGCAGCCCGGCACGCACGCGCACTGGATCGGCCTCGACCTCGCGCGCGATGCGATGAAGGACGACCTGCGTCGTGCGCTCGTCGTCGTCGACGACACCGCGTCGCGCTTCGTCGCGGGGTCGACGCCGCTGCCCGACGTCGCGCATGAACTCGCGTTCGATGCCGGCGGCGTCGCGATCGCCGTCGGCCTCGGGCCGCGCGTGTTCACGCTGCGCGGCATGAGGGCGAAGGCTCCGTCGTGGCTCGCGCCGATCCCGACGATGCCGATCGATCGGTTCGAGAAGCCTTGGGATCAGACGGATCTCGTCATCCAGATCGACGCGGCCAACCCCGTCGGGGTGAGTCACGCGGCGACGCAACTCGTCAGTGCGCTCAAGGGCATCGCGACGCCGCGCTGGCAGCAGCGCGGTTTCCACGCCGGCGCGCGCCCGGGCGATGCAGGTGTCACGCGCAATCTGTTCGGCCAGCTCGACGGGCAGGAGCAGCCAAACGTCGACGGCAACGAGGCCGACCGCGTGTGGAACGCCGCCACCACCGACGCGCCGTGGATGGAGGGCGTCACCGGCATGGTGATCCGCCGTATCCGCATGGACGTCGACGTGTGGCAGACGCTCGATCGTGCCTCCCAGGAGAACGTGATCGGCAGGCGGCTGACGAACGGTGCCCCGCTGACGGGCGCGTCACCGCACGACCCGATCGACTTGGAGGAGACCGACGAGCTCGGCCTCAGCGTCATCAACCCGGCGGCGCACGTGCCGCGGGCGCGGCCGGCGAAGACGGGGGAGCGCATCCTGCGCCGCCCCTATAACTACGAGGACGCGCGCGCCGACGGCACGAGCGACCGCGGGTTGATCTTCGTCGCGTTCTGTGCCGACGTGGCCGCGCAGTTCGTGCCGATCCAGCGCCGCCTCGCCGAGGCCGACCTGCTCAACACCTGGACGACGCCCATAGGCTCCGGTGTGTACCTGCTGCCGAGCGCCCCGCGGCCCGGAAAATACCTGGGCCAGAACATCGTCGAGGCGTGACGCGCGGCGTGCACCTTGTCGGCAGGGTGCCTGCGAATGCCTCTTTCGTCACGTCGACGGGTGCCGCGAGGTGTCGAAAGCCGCGGAATGACGGGGTTGTCAGTGGCGGATGCCAGAGTTCACATCGCAAACTCGTTGACGGGATCTGCCGCGCGTACTTGACTGAATCAAAACGTGTTCACGAACGAGGCGGCAGGTGCCGCCGGAGGAGTCAGCTCGATGAAGCTCGCCGATCAGATCGTCTCCCAGCTCCAGGCCGCCGGTGTGCGCCGCATCTACGGCATTGTCGGAGACAGCCTCAACCCCATCGTCGACGCCGTGCGCCGCACCGGCGGCAGCGCGAAGGGCGGCATCGACTGGATCCACGTGCGCCACGAGGAGGTCGCCGCCTTCGCCGCCTCCGCCGACGCGCAGGTGACGGGCGAACTCGCCGTCTGCGCGGGCTCCTGCGGCCCGGGCAACCTGCACCTCATCAACGGCCTCTACGACGCGAACCGCTCCGGCGCGCCCGTGCTCGCGATCGCGAGCCACATCCCGAGCGCGCAGATCGGGCAGGACTACTTCCAGGAGACCCACCCTGACCGTCTCTTCACCGAGTGCAGCGTCTACTCCGAGCTCATCTCGACGCCCGTGCAGAGCCCCCGTGTCGTGCAGGCGGCGATCCAGCACGCCGTCACGCTCAAGGGTGTCTCCGTCATCACGCTGCCCGGTGACATCGCCGACGAGCCCGCCACCTCCGACGTGACGCCCGTCGCCGTGCCCGAGCCGGGCGTGCTCGTGCCGTCGGCCGGAGTCGTCGAGAAGCTTGCCGCCGAGATCAACGCGGCGGAGAAGGTCGCCATCTTCGCCGGCGCCGGTGCCGCCGGGGCACACGACGAGCTCATGCGGCTCGCGAGCAAGGCCAAGGCGCCCGTCGGGCACTCGCTGCGCGGCAAGGACTTCGTGCAGTACGACAACCCGTTCGACGTCGGCATGACGGGCCTGCTCGGCTACGGCGCCGCCGCCGAGGGCATCGAGGACGCCGACCTCATGATCATGGTCGGCACCGACTTCCCGTACGACCAGTTCCTGCCCGACACGCGCACCGTGCAGATCGATGCGCGCGCCGAAGTGCTCGGCCGCCGCACGGCCGTCGACCTGCCGATCCAGGGCGACGTCAAGGCGACTCTCGACGCCGTGCTGCCGCTCGTCGAGGAGAAGAAGAACTCGAAGTTCCTCGACAAGACGCTCAAGAAGCATGAGAAGCTCATGGACAAGGCGGTGGGCGCCTACACCCGCAAGGTGGAGAAGCACACCCCCATCCACCCCGAGTACGCCGCGTCGCTGCTCAACGAGGCCCTCGCAGACGACGCGATCGTCACCGCCGACACGGGCATGTGCAACGTGTGGTCCGCGCGCTACATCCAGCCGACAGGCCGCAGCCGCCTCATTGGCTCGATGCTGCACGGCTCGATGGCCAACGCGCTGCCACAGGCCATCGGCGCCCAGTTCGCGCACCCCGACCGCCAGGTCGTCGCGATGTGCGGTGACGGCGGCTTGTCGATGCTCATGGGCGACATGCTGACGGCACGCGCCTACGACCTACCGCTGACGCTCGCCGTGTTCAACAACTCGACGCTCGGCATGGTCAAGCTCGAGATGCTCGTCGACAAGCTGCCCGACTTCGGCGTCGACGTGCCCGAGGTCAACTACGCCGCCATCGCTCAGGCGATGGGGTGGCACGCCATCCGCGTCGAGAACCCGAAGGACCTCGAGAAGGCGTACGCCGAGGCGCTCTCGCACAAGGGCCCGAGCCTCGTCGACATCGTCACCGACCCGATGGCACTGTCGATCCCGCCGAAGATCACGAGCGACCAGGTGTTCGGGTTCGCGACGGCCATGTCGCGCATCGTGCTCAACGGCGGTGCGGGCGAGGCCGTCGCGATGGGCCGCTCCAACCTGCGCAACATCCCGCGTAGCTGGTGACGGCGCTCCTCGCCGCCGGCTGAGGCGGGCGGCGAGGCCGAGGACGAGAGCGGTCGCGTCCTGTTGTGGCGCGCCGCACGGCGTGAGTGCCAAGCGAAATCTGTCTGGGTTCTGCGATTTCCTCCGGGTGACACTACAGGTGTAGTGTCACTGGATGGGGCCTGGGCAAGTACGGTTGAACCAAGGCCCGGCAGCTCGCCGCGACGCGAGCGGCTGGCCCCCACCAAACCGCCCGCATCCCGTCCTTCGGAGGAAGCCCATGGCGCAGCGTCTCGACGAGTCTGCTCCTGCACAGACCACCGCTCGCGAGCAGATCCGTCAGTTCGCCCCCCGCCTCATCGTGCTCGCGCTCATGTGCGTGCTCGTGCAGGGCCTCATGGGGCTGTCGTACATGGGTGCCTTCGGCAAGCCGGAGGCGAAGAAGGCGCCGTTCATCGTCGTCAGCCACACCGAGGGCAACGCCGGCTACATTGCGAACAAGCTCAACGCCATCGCCGGTCAGCCCGTGCTCGCGACGATCAGCACCGACGAGAAGGCCGCCATCGAGCAGGTGAAGAAGGACAGGGCCGTCGGCGTCTACGTCTTCAACCCGAGCAAGACGGAGAAGAACCCGAAGGACACGCTCTACTACGCCTCGGCTCAAGGCGCCTCGCGCGCTCAGGTGGCGCAGACCGTCGCGACGAAGACGTCACAGAACGCGAAGCGCGGCCTCGTCACGCATGACGTCGTCAAGGCTGCGCCCGACGACGCCCGCGGAACCGCCGCGTTCTATCTCGTCCTCGCCTGGATGGTCGGCGCCTACCTGCTTCCCGCGTCGATGACGACCGTCGTCGGCAACCGCTCGCACACCGCCATCGGGGCGCGCATGCGTCTGCTGCTGTTCGCCGCGTACGCGGTGCTCTCGGGCATCGTCGGCACCCTGGTGGCGCAGCACATGCTCGACGCGCTGCCCGGCCCGTTCTGGAAGATGTCCGCCATGGGCATGGCGCTCGTCTTCGCCGTCAGCACGTTCACGTTCGGCCTGACGTCGGCATTCGGTTCGCTCGGCGTGGGCCTCGCGATCCTGCTGTTCGTCATCCTCGGCAACCCCTCCGCCGGCGGTGCGTTCGCCTACGACGTGCTGCCCGAGCCGTGGCGCTCGGTCGGCCCGTACCTGCCGAACGGCGCGGGCGTCGACGCCGTGCGCTCGATCGCCTACTTCGGCGGCGTCGACCTCACCCGCCCCCTGTGGGTCGTGGCGGTCTGGGGCGTCGTCGGCCTGTGGATCCTGTTCATGATCGGCAACAACACGTACCGCTTCGCCCCGGGCGGCGTCGACGCGAGTGACGACGACGGCGTCGGCGCCGTCGGCGAGTTCGTCGAGCATCAACTCGGCCACCACCCGCCGCACAGGCAGGAGGGCGGGCGGGGGCCCGGCTACGAGCGCGAGTCGCGGGAGCGGGCGTCTGAGACCGCCTCGAACGATGACGTCGACGGCCGCGGCGACGCCGGCGACCGCACCGCGGAGCTTCCCCTGCGGCGCGACCGCCGCGAGCGTCACGACACCGCCGACCATCCCGGCGACGGCGACGCGCCGGCCTGACCGTCGCCGATCACAGGCCTGACGCGGCCCTGAGCGTCGCATCGAAACCACCTCTGGGGCTCAACCGGGCACCTAAGGGTGGTTTCTTCATCCTCTGGCCTCGGTAGCGTCGCGTCATGGCCGATTGTGCGCTCGAGTTGAGCTTCGACGAGCGCAGCGCCACCGCCGTCGAGGATCAGTGGCGGGCGCTGCGATTCCTCGGCCTGCCGTCGCAACTCGACCACCGTGGCATGACGAACGCGCCGCACCTGTCGCTCGTCGTCGCATCTGCGATTCCCGACGACGTGGTCGCCCGCGCCCGCGAGTTCTTCGCCGCCGCGTTGCCGATCCGTCTCGACGTGCGCGGCCTCATCGCGTTCGGCGCGGGCTCACGGGTGACGCTCGCGCACCTCGCCGAGCCGCCCCGTGCCGTCGTCGATGAGGTGACGGCGCTGCGTCAGGCGTCACCGCGCGTCCGCCACCCGGTGTGGACGCCGCACGTGACGCTCGGTCGGCGCATCCCGCGCGATCGACTCGGGGAGGCCATGGCCGCCGTCGACGCCCGCGGTGGTGAGCCGGCGCCTGACGTCCTCGTTGCCGACCGTCTGCGGTGGTGGGATCCCGCGACCGCGACGATCGACGTCCTCGCCCAAGCCTGACGGTGCACCCGGCCCCACGGAGCCCCCGCGGCACCCCTCAGAGCCGCCGGCATCGCCCGGAAACGCGTCATCCTCGACGCGTTTCCGGGCGATGATCCGCTGCTTTCGCTCCGCGGCCGACGGCTGCTCGTCTCACGGGTCGGCGCGCGAATCGAGGGTTCATGAGGTGCGGGCCTAGCCTCGATCGTCATGAGCGCCCATGCCGAACGCACCTTCGCCGACCTCGTCACCGACGAACGTGAACTGCTGCTGTTCGCCATGACGCCGCCGCGCGCGACGACGAGTGCCGAACGTGCGCAGGAGATCGCCGACGCGACCCTCACGCGTCTCGACGGCCTCGACGTTGACGCGCTCATCCTCTACGACCTCGACGACGAGTCGGATCGCACCGACGACGACCGACCGTTCCCCTACCTCGAGACGATGGACCCGGCCGACTTCCTCGCCGGCCCGCTCGCCGGGTGGGGTGGTAACGCGATCGTCTACCGCTGCGTCGGCAAGTACGACGAGGCGCAGCTGCGCGACTTCCTCACCTCACGCCGTCAGGGTGACGCGACCGTCTTCGTCGGCGCCAGTTCGTCCGACAAGCCGGTGCGGACGAGCCTGCCGCGCGCCGTCGACCTCGCCGCCGAGCACGAGCACGTGACGCTCGGCGGGGTCGTCATCCCCGAACGCCACGCACGCACCAGCGCCGAGCACGAACGGCTGCTGCGCAAGCAGGATTCGGGTGCGGCGTTCTTCGTCAGCCAGGTCGTCTATGACACCGGTGAGGCGAAGAACACGATCAGCGACTACGCCTACGCCTGCGCCGAGCGGGGCATCCGACCGGCGCGCCTCATCTTCACGCTGTCGCTGTGCGGCTCGGAGAAGACCCTCGACTTCCTCGAATGGCTCGGCGTCGACGTGCCCCGCTGGGTCGGCAACGAACTGCGCCGCAGCCACGACACCCTCGAGGCGTCCTACGAGCACTGCCTCGCCGCCGCGCACGAACTCGCACGTTTCTGCCGCTACCTCGACGTGCCGTTCGGCTTCAACATCGAGAGCGTGTCGACGCGCCGCGTCGAGATCGACGCGACGGTGCAGCTCGCCCAAGATGTCGCCCGGGTGCTCGGACGCGGCGCCGGCGGCGAAGCCGAGGTGCCGCCGCAGGAACGTCAACCGGAATCGGCGTTCGGCGCCTGACGGGGCCTGGCCGGGCGGCTCGGCGATCTGATCGCGCGTGAGGGGGTTTCGGCTCTGGAACCGCACAACCAGCCGCGCCGGGGTGGGCTTTTCGGCCTGCGGGGCTTCCATTCGTGACGCGCGGCTCAGGATCCCGCACCTCGGTTACGCTCGCGTAACTTTTGGCACGTCATTCCCCAACCGTTCCCGCGAAAAGATACTGTGTGGTAGGTCACATCGCGTGGCCGCTCCCTGCTGGTCCCCGGAAAACCCTGCCGCCCGAAGGAACCCCCATGCGCCGAAACCGTCTCGCCGCCGTCGCTCTCACGTTCGCCGCCACCTCCACCGCCTGCGTCACGACGATGGCTGCAGCGCCCGCCGCCCAGGCCGGCACCGCAACCTTCTACACCGCGCCCGCCAGCGTCCCGGCCACGCCCGGCACCCTCATCAAGAGTGAGCCGTTCTTCACCGGCCTCGGCGTCTACGGCAAGACGACGCGCATCATGTACTCGACACGCGACACGAACGACAAGCCGACCGCCGTCACCGGCGCCTACATCGAGCCGTGGGCGAAGTGGGCGGGCCCGGGCCCGCGTCCCGTCGTCAGCTTCTCCGTCGGCACGATCGGCCAGGGCGACCAGTGCGCGCCGTCGAAGATGCTCGCCACCGCGCTCAACCTCGAGGTTCCCGGCTCGATCGGGCTCAACTACGAGACGACCGCGATGAACAACCTGCTGTCGAAGGGAGTCGCCGTCGTCGTCACCGACTACGTCGGCCTCGGCATGAACGACCGCGTCCACAGCTACATGAACCGCGCCGACCAGGCCCACGCTGTTCTCGACGCGGCGCGCGTCGCGCGCAAGGTGCCCGGCGCGAGCGTCAAGGCCGACTCCAAGGTCGCGACGTACGGCTACTCCCAGGGTGGCGGCGCTTCCGGCGCGGCCGTCGAAGCCGCTCCCGCGTACGCGCCGGAGCTGAACGTCGCAGCCGCCTACGTCGGCGCGCCACCCGCCGACCTCAACTCGGTGCTCTCCGGCGTCGACGGCAGTCCGATCGCCGGCGTCATCGGATACATCATCAACGGCGCCTTCAGCGAGTACCCGGCGCTGCAACAGATCGTCGACGACAACTTCAACGGCAACGGCAAGGCGATGCTCGCGAAGACGAGCGGGCAGTGCACCGCCGACACCGTCCTCGCGTTCGGTGGCAAGAAGACGTCGCAGTACACGAAGACGGGCGAATCGCTCGCGCAGATCGTCGCGCGCGAACCGGCGCTCTCCGAATTCATCGACGCCCAGCGCATCGGCCGCCTCAAGCCGACGGCTGCCGTGCGCGTGGCGACGGCGAACGCCGACGACCTCGTCACGCACAGTCAAGCCCGCCAGCTCGCAGTCGACTGGTGCGGCAAGGGCTCCAACGTCACGTACGCGCCGCTGAGCAACCCGAGCACGGGCACCAAGTCGATTCTCAACCACCTCGCCCCGTACATCACCGACCAATCGGCCGCGCGCGACTGGGTCGTCGACCGTCTCGCGGGCAAGCCCGCGACGTCGAACTGTGGTTCCATCGCCGGGATGCCGTGACACCGGGACGCCGTGCGATCTGACGCGTGATCGACGAACCGCCCGAGAATCCTCGTGATTCCGGGCGGTTCGTGCGTACCGGCCCGTCCGGCCCGCACCCGGCCGCCGGGCAATGTGAGCAGCGTGCTTGGCGGGGCCCGCACTTTCCGTCGTGTCGGGGGCCGCATGGAGCGCGCAGGGCTGACACTGCGGCGTGTTTCACGTGAAACACCGCAGCCCCCGTCTCGTCGACGGGGGCTGCGGTGTTGCGCTCGACGTTGAGGTCGAGACGCGTCAGTGCGTGCCGCGCTCGATCAGCGTTCGGTGGATGATCGAACCCGCGCCGATGCCGATGGCCAGCGCGGAGAAGAACGCACCCATGGCCGGGTACTTGAGGAAGATGACGGGCGAGAGTGCGACCAGCACGAGGCAGATCGCCGCCATGCCGGCCGGCGGCAGCTTGAGGAATGTCTTGTATGCCGCGAACCCGAGGACGTTGCCGAGCAGCCAGCCGGCGAGGGGGTCGATCAGCCAGCTCGGCTCGGGCAGCAGACCCTTCTCGGGCTGGAAGATCCACAGCAGCAGGATGAGCACGCCGAGGGCCGTGACGTCGATGGCGACCCAGGCGGCGGTCGGGAACGTGAAGTCGTCGTCGCGACGCTCCGTGGGTGAGGTGCTCATGCCAGACCTTTCAGCGTGGACTCTCGGCGAGGTCGACGGGCGTCGACGTCGAACGTCAGCGCGTCGGCAGACACGCGTTCCTTCATTTTCCCCGCAACGGCGCATCCGGCGCCACCGATTCGGTCAGATTGGTGCCGGATAGCCTGCCCTGGGCAGGGCTATCAGCCCCCGCGCCGCATCTGCATGACGATGAAGCACGTGACGCCGACGACGATCGCGAGCACGACGGCGAGGGAACCGCCCGACAGGCGCGCGAGTGCGATGCCCAGTGCGACACCGCACAGGGCGAGGAGAAAGGCGCGCAGGCGCGGGGACGACGTCATCGCTCCAGCGTAGATCAGGCGGGCGGGTTGGGACGGCGGCGGCGGCGGGTGCGTCGGATCGTGACGCGAAGCCCGCGCGCGGCGCTCGTGCCGAACACGAGCCCGAGAGCGATCCCGACGATGGCGCCGGAGGCATTCGTCGCCGTCTTCCACGACTCATGCGGGTCGATGGCGAGCTGAGTGACGCTGACGAGCCCCAGCGAGCCGGGCACGAGCAGCCAGAAACTCGGCAGGAACAACACCATGCGCGGCAGCGTCGGGCGGGCGAGCGCCATCACCCATGCGCTGAAGGCGGCGATGAAGGCGCCCGCGCACGCGCCGGCCCAGGCGGGGTAGGCGAGCCAGTTCTGGATCGACCACTGCGTCGCGTACGTCAGCGTCGTCACGGCGAGCACCCAGGGTGCGAGGCGCCGCGGCACCGACTCCATGAGGCAGATGCCGATCGTCACCGCCCCGAGGCCGATGAACCCGGCGAGCGGGCCCAGCTCGTCGACGCGGGTGTTGACGAAGGCGCTGCTCGGCGCGTGCGTCAGCAGGCTCGCGCCGGCGACGCCTGCGGCGAACATGACGAGTTGCGCCGTGCCGTGCGCGAGGCGTGCGGCGCCGCTGACCATGGCGCCGGCGACGAGTTCGCTGAGGCCCGTGACGATGAGGGCGCCCGGCAGCAGCACCGCGACGGGTGGCAGCATCGTGCGCAGCGGACTGGCGACGAGACCGGCGTCGAAGGCGGCGAACGCGGCGGCCGCGACGATGAACCCGGCGAACAGCGGAAGCAGTGCCGCCGGGACGAGACGACGGCCCGTCAGGCGGATCAGGGCGACGGTGACGGGGCTCGCCAGGGCCGCGAACAGCACGCTCGGCCAGGTCGGTTGGAGGATTCCGGCGATGCCCGCTGCGACGACGAGGCCGCCGAGGTACATGCCGACGACGGGAAAGCGGGCGCGTTGTCTCCGTAGGCCGCGCAGCGTGGCGAGGGCGTCCGCAGGTGTCAGTGACCCCATTTCCAGACCGTGCTGGATCGCGGCGACACGCGCCGTCTGATCGAGTCGCAACGAACCCTCGACGGACTCGAACGTCGCCGGCTCACCATGGCCCAGCCCCAACGTCACGCCGTTCGGATTGGCCTGCATCTGCACGCCGGGCAGCCCGATGGCGCGGGCGGCGCGCACGACGTCCTCCTCGGCCTCGTGCGCCCCCGCACCGGCAGCCATGTGAGCAGCTGCGAGATAGACGAGCAACTGACGCGTCTGCGCGGGCGTCATGCGGTCGTCAGCGGGGGGCGCGACCCCTGACGTGACACCCGGCGAAACCCCCGTCGCGGCGTCGGGAGTGCGCGAGGTCGGCGGCGTGGGGTCAGACGGGATGGGCGAGCTCACCCGGCGATCCTAGAGCCGGGAAGGCACCGTGAGTTCCAGAGCGGCCTCCCGCCTCGTCGTTGCGCCGTCGCCGCGCTCGAGGCCATCTGGCCCGTACCGGTCGGCTGTTCCTGTGCCCTTCTGCGATTTCCGTGCCCCTTTACTGTCAGTGCTCGACTTGTTCACCAAAGGTGAAGGTGGACGAGAATCACAGAGGTGTCAGCACTGCAGGTGCGCGATGCGGTAGCTGGCGGCCATGCGGCTGAAGGCGAGGGCGTCGGGGTCGAGGAAGCAGGCGGTGGCCCACACGTCGGCCCAGACCAGATCCGGCCCGACGACGGTGACGCTCGCACACCCGCTCCCGTGCCCCATCGGCGATTCCTGTTCTCTTCTGCGATTTTCGTCCACATTCGTCCTCGGGTCGACGATGTGGGCGCCACGCTGCGCGGTGCCCGACGTCGCCAGCGCGCCCTGCGTCAGCTCGATCGTCGCGACGACGCCCGCCGCGTCGCGCGGGTCGCTGATGCCGACGCGCCACACGCGTTCGATGCTTGCACTCGCGCCCGGCCCCGCGTCGCACGTCAGGTCACCGCCGGCGTTGAGGCAGAATACGATTCCCGGGACGGCGCGCAGGACGTCGGCGGCGCGTTCGACGGCAAAACCCTTGACGAGGCCGGTCGGGTCGTACCCGCGGCTGCCGTCGGGCCCGACGAGGTCGGTCGTGAACAGGCCATTCGTGACGGTCGCGGCTTCGTCGCACAACGCGCGAACGTCTGCGTACCAGGGGTCCGCCTCGGTCTCGTCGAGCTCGCCGCGTCGAATACGCATGAGGTCGCTGTCGGCGCGGTAGGTCGAGAACACGTCGTCGGCGCGGTGCAGGGCGGCGAAGGCCCGGTGGGCTGCGTCGGCCAGTTCGTCTGTGCGTGAGTCGAACTCGTCGTGTGCGACGCGAATATGGAGCGAGACGGCCATGCCCATCGTGTGTTCGACGAACGCTCGGGTGCGCCACGTCGGTTCCGGGGTGGTGGGCGTCATGATCTCTTCTCGCGTCGAAGCCGTCGTTGTCATCGCGGGCTCAGATGTGGGCCTGGTCGAGTGCCGACTGCAGGCTCTGGATGTAGCCGGTCGAGGTGTACGTCGCGCCGGAGACCATGTCGATCGAGCTCGTCGTCGTGCCCGTCGCCTCGGAGTTGAGCGTCGGGATGGCCACGGAGTTGATCTCCTGATCGCGCGAGTTCTCGCTCGGGTAGACGATGGCCTCCGACGAGGTGACCTTTCCGTTCGCGACGGTGATGCGCACCTGCACCGGCCCCCAACGCGTGTCGACGCTCGTGCCCGTGTAGGTCGCGGACTTCGCCGAGCTGGACGTCGAAGCCGAGGCCGCGGGCGTCGAACCCGAACCGGTGCCGGACCCCGACGTCGTCGTCTGCGTCGATCCCGCTTCGCTCTGGCCTGTCGCGGTGTTCTGCTGCACCGTAACGGTGTTCGACGCCCCAGCCCCGCCGGCTGCGACTGCCTCGGTCGACGTGCGGTAGCTGAACAGCAGCACGAGCAGCGTCAGCGTGCTCATGGCCCACCAGGTGATGCGTTTCATGATCGTCCTCGCTCAGTAAGTCAGTAGGTTCAGTAGGTGAAGTGCTCGACGTGGATCTGCTCGCGCGGCACGCCGATCTCGCGCAGCGCTCGCTCGACCGCGCGCATCCACCCGGCTCCGCCGCAGACGTAGACGTCGCGTTCGCGCACGTCCGGGCAGGCGAGCAAGAGGGCGTCGGCGTCGCTGAGGTGACGGTGATCCTCGGGCAGCCAGCTCTCACGGCCGGGGATGCGGTGGCCACGCAGCACGATGTATTGGCCACCGCGCGCGGCGGTGACGGCCTCGATCTCGTCGTCGAGCACGAGGTCGTCGTCGGTGCTGTGACGGTGGATGACGGTCGCGTCGAGCCGCCCCGTCGCGGGGTCGCTCGGCAGTTCGTCGAGCAGGGCGCGTAGCGGCGTGATGCCGATTCCGGCGCCGATGAGCAGCGACGTCCGGGTGCGCGCCGCACCTGCGTGCATGCGGCCGTACGGTCCTTCGACGAGGACGCGCGTCCCCGGCGTCAGCGTCGACAGGCGGCGTGAGCCGTCGCCGATCATCGCGGCGGTGAAGCGTAGCTCGACCTGCCCGTCGTCCCTCACGCGAGGCGCGGCGGACAACGAGTACGGGTTCGCGCGCGTCACGCCCGGCCCGCCGAAGCGCCACTGCAGGAACTGGCCGGCGCGCGCGTCGAGCGCGGCCGTGGCACGCCCCACGGCACTGACGTTGACGACGCCGGGCGCGATCTCCTCGACGCGCGTCACGCGCAGGCCGGCGCGCTGGGTGCGCGCGAGCGGCAGCAGCACACGGAACACGATGACGGTGAGCGCCACCGCCGCGTACAGGGCCCACCAGAACGCCGTCGCGACGGGCGAGGCGAGGAAGTCGCGGCCCGTCCACAGCTGGTGCGGCAGGGCCAGACCGACGCCGAGGTAGGCGTACAGGTGCAGCAGATGCCAGCTCTCGTAGCGCAGCGCGCGCGAGCGCGGGGACCGAGTCGCGCTACCGGGGCGCAGCGGTTTGATGCTGGTGACGACGACGAGGCACAGCGCGACGGTTCCGGCCAGGGCGAGCAGCATCGCCGGGTAGGTGAGGGTGAAGTCGACGATCTGCCCCCAGATGCTCTGGTGCGCGTCGGCGGCGTAGCCGAGCGTGATGAGGGCGATGTGGGCGAGCATCAGCGTGAAGCTCGAGAAGCCGACCCAGCGGTGCAGGCGCGTCAGCCCATCCTGCCCGAAGGCCTGCTCCACGAACGGAACTCGCGCCATGAGCAGCACCTGCAGCAGGAGCAGGTAGCTCGCGATCAGACCCGTGAGGCGGCCCGATTCGTCGAGGACGCCCGACGTGGACGTCAGGCCGGCGATCCCGCCGTTCGTCACCCACAGGGCGACGACGAACAGGCCGAGGCCCCAGGCGACGACGATGCTCGCGTCATGCCACCAGGAGGGGATGACGCGCGGTTCGCGTGGTGCCGCGACGGCGGAGGCGCCGAGTCTGTTCGGTGTCGGCGGCATGGTGACCTGCGTGCTCATGACGCCACTGTCCCTCCCTCACTTCACCACCCCGTATGGCGTCGCTGTGAGGCGGCTATGAGGGCGTCGGAGCCGTACCCATCTGCGATGTTCGTCCACATTTACTCCTGGTAAACGGGTACGAAAATCGCAGATGGGTACGCCCGCCCCGTTCAGAGCGAGCGGGGCTCCTCGGAGCGGGTGGCAGCAGATTCGCCTTCCGCCTCACGCCGGCGCCGCGTGCGCAACGGCACCAGCTGCAGACACAGCGCGGCCAGCGTCACCAGGCTCAACGCCGTGGCCGCTCGGAAGTGCGGCGGCTGATAGGCGAAGCTGATCGTCGACCGGCCTCCAGGCGCCCGAACGGTCTGGAAGAGCTGGTTCGGCCCACTGGGCAGGTGCTTCTTCGTGCCGTTGATCGTCGCGGACCATCCCGGCGTGCTCAGCTCGCGGCGCACGAGCGTCGTCGGCCGGGCACAGTCGAGCGTCACCGATTCGCGTGTCTGCTTGTCGACCCGGCATGCACCACGCGTGTCGTAGTACGGGCGGGCTGCGGCGTCCTCGAAGATCTCGGCCTTCTTCGACTCGAACACCCGGCGCAGCCCCAGGCGTGAGGCGCTCGCGCCGTCGACGACGCCCGGCGCGGCGACGAGGTACTTCACGCCCGCGTCACGGTAGGCCGTCTGCTGCTGGCCGTATGCCGCGAGGATGCGTTTTTGAGCCCGGGCAGGCGAGTTGCGGGTGACGAGCAGGTAGGGCAGGAAGGGGTTGAACCCACGCGACGGCTGGATGTAGGCGGGCGAGCCCTTCGGCGCCCGCAGCTGATCCATGACGTAGGTGCTGTACTTCTCCGGCACCGGCAGGTCGTTCACGTTGAGTTCGGCGATCTGCCAGTACGAGCCGTAGTTCGGCTGGATCGGCCCGAGGGTGAAGAACCGCGACGTGCCGAGGTGCTCCTGGAGGTACGTCGGCGGCGCCGTGTCGATGGGCTTCGGGGGGCTGGCGTTCAGCTGGGGCGTCGCGTACGAGGCGCCCGCCTCGGCCACGATGACGAGGCCCGCGACCAGTGCGGCGCTCGCGGCGCGCTTCGTCGGGCGGGGGCGCGCACCCGCATCGCCCGTTTCGGGGCCTGCGGCCTTCGCTCGCGAACCCCACGCGAACGCCACCGTCACGGCGACGATGACGAGCACGAACAGTGCCGCGACGACGCTCGTCCACGTGGGGTGGGACACGCGGTCGGAGAGCACGAGATAGAGAACGCCGGCCGTCACGTACGCCGCCGCGACAGCCGCCGCAGCCCACACCGAGCCAGGTCGCACGTGGCCGCGGCCCAGGTCGTCGAGGCCGTACGCGGTCAGCAGCGTGAACGCGAAGACGAGCAGGATGATGCCGTACTTGTAGAGCAGGACGAGGTCGACGCCGGGGATGGCGTACAAGACCCTGTTGACGACCTCGACGCCGAACATGTTGAGCATGAGCAGTGTGATGAGGGTGACGAGCATGATCTTCACGCCGCGTGGGTGGCGCCCGAACAGGCCGATGACGGCGCACAGCAGCGACGCGAGCGTCACGTAGCCGGCGACGCCGTTCATCAGGGCGCTCGAGCTGAAGGGGCCCCCGAGGAACCCGCCGAAGAGGCCGTAGGACGCGTGGGCGTCGTACTTCCACGGCGGGCGCTCGCCACCACCGTGGTAGGCGGTGAAGGCGAACCCGAGGAAGTGCTTCAGGGTGAGGAGAAGGGGTGCGGCGAGCGCGATTCCGGCGACGGCCCCGATGCCGTTCCACATCAGGAAACGCAGGCGACTCGGTGCGAGCGCGGGGGTGCGTACCAGCACCCATGCGGCGATCACGAGCCCTTGGATGAGGGCCGTCTCGGGGAACCCGGCGTACAGCATCCACGCCAGGCCGAGCGCGATGACGACGATGCCCACGTGCGGCCGGGCGCGGATTCGGACGTCGGAGGCGACGAGCTCGACGCCCCACAGCACCATCGGCAGGAAGGCGATGGGGTTGAACGGCGCGTTCGTCATGACGGAGAAGACTCCGTTGATCGCGAACAGGATGCCGCCGACGGTGGAGGCCACCCAGGTGAGGCGCAGGCTGCGTAGGAAGGCCAGCATCGTGAGGCCGGCGACCAGCTCGAGCGCGAGGTGCATGAGGAACGAGCCGTTGGGCAGCAGGTTGAGCATGATGAACGGCTGGAAGAACGCGGCGGACTGCTGTTCGCCCGCCAACGGCTGCCCGAGCCCCTCGAACGGGTTCCACAGCGGCACCTGCCCGTTCTTCCACATCTGCGCCGACAGCTTGCCGAGCGACTGCACCGTCCACCCGTCGTTGGCGTCGAGGGTGTGGGTATAGTGCCCGCTGTCGGGGCCGATGTGCGTCGGCGAGCCGAGCCCCGAGTGGTACAGCATCGGATCGTTGCTGCGGACGCCGAGCAGGTAGACGGCGTTCGCCAGCAACACCGCCACCACGACGGCGAGGCACGCGATGAGCGCCGGGCGGCGGTTGCGTCCTCGAGCAGAGGCGAGCTCGGAGCCGCCCCCGCCGGTGCGGCCGTACTCGTCGGCGCGGGTGGCACCGCTGACGGATGCTGCGTTACTCATGTGCGCTCCGAACCTTCCTTGGTGGTCGTTCCCTGGTCTGCAGCCGCGCCGGTTCCCACTGAATCGGACGATGACGACGAACCGCATGCGGGCGCTGCCACGTCGGTGTCGTGACGATCTCGTCGACGACGTCGCACGAGCGTGCTCGCACACCCGACGAGCAGCATGAACGCCGCTGCGATCGAGACGCCGACGGCGAGCTCGAAGTGACGCGGACGGTACTCGAACGTGACGTGCGAGGTGCCCTGCGGCACCTCGATGCGCTGGTAGAGCCGGCCGTCGGCGACGGCCACCGCCTTCGTCGGGCCCGTCGCGCCAGCCGTCGCGACCGTGGCGCGCCAGCCCGGAGCGTCGAGCTCGCGGCGCGTGAGGGTCGCCGAGCGGGCGCAGGTGAGCGTGACGTCGGTGCGGGAGCCGCTCTCGACGCGACACGCGCCGTCGCTCGTGTAGTACGGCTGCGCCGATTCGTCCTCGAAGATGTCGGTCTTCGGCGAGTCGAGCACCTTGACCAGGCCGAGCCTCGTCGCCATCGCGGGGCTGACGACATCGGGGCGCGTCACGAGGTAGCGCACGCCGGCCCCACGGAAGGCCTGCTGCTTCTCGCCGTAGCCGACGAGCAGCTTGCGCTCCACCGCGGCCGGCGGGTTGAAGGGGATGAGCTGGTAGTCCTTGAACGTGTCCTGCATCTGCTTGGCGCTGAGCCCGGTGTGAGAGGGGCGCAGCTCGTCGAGCACGAACTCGCCGTACTTCTTCGGCACCGGCAGGTCGTTGACGTTGAGCTGGCCGAGCTTCCAGTACGAGCCGTAGTCGGGCTGGATCGGGCCGAGCGTGTAGAAGCGCGACGTACCGAGGTGCTGCTGCAGGTAGTGGACCGGCTTCATGTCGATCGCAGCCGCGCGGCTGGCACCCGCCTGCGGGACGGCGAAGTGCGCCGCCGCGGTGAGCACGAGCAGAGCGCCGGCGAGGGGTGCAGCGAGGGATCGTCCGCGGGCCGGGCTGCTCGTCGCGGTCGCGCCTGTGTGGGCGGCGGGCGCCCCGGCCGTGTCAGCGGGCACGCATGCTTGCTCGTGGTGCGTACGCGCACGCAGCAGCAGCACGAGGAGGACGGCGCAGACGGCGGCCAGCGCGAGCATCACGGCGGTGGTCCAGCGCGGGCTCACCACGTATCCGCGCGAGACGAGCACGGCGAGGGTGACGGCGGCGTACGCGAGCGTCAAGGATGCGCAGACGAGGGTGCGGCGACGGCCGACGCGGCATCGGGCGAGGTCGTCGACGCCCAGGGCGACGGCGATGACGACGGCGAACTCGAGGATGCTGATGCCGTACTTGTAGACGAGGATCGCCTTGATGCCGGGGGTGTGGTTGAGCAGCAGCTTGATCGGCTCGAATCGGAACATGTTGCCGATGAGCACGATCATCGTCCCGGCGAGCAGGAGGCGGATGCCGCGGCGGCGTGTGCTCGTCAGGCCCACGAGCGCCATGAACAGAGCGGGCAGGGTGAGGTATCCGGCCTGCAGTCGCAGCACCGCGTTGTTGAGCGCGCCGACGGCGAAGGGCAGCGCGAGCGACATGATCTGGCGTCGCGGGTAGGAGATGTCGTTGGCGACGGCTTCGTGGTACGACGTCGAGCCCCACGACATGAAGTCGAGGAAGGCGACGAGGACGGGCGCCGCGAGGGCGAGTCCGAGCACCATGCCCGCCGCGGTCCATCCCGCGAAGGCGAGGCGGTGTCCGCGCGCCTGTCCGAGCCGCACGAGCGCCCAGCAGCCGATGAACAGGGCCTCGAGGAAAGCCGTCTCGGGGAACCCGGCGAACAGCATCCACGCGATCGCAAGAGCGAGGACGGCGACGCCGGCCCACGGGCGCCGGCCCCCGCGTCGAGGCGCGTGCGCGTCGGGCGAGCGCTGCAAGGGCGCCCGGATCATCTCGACGCCCAGCAGCCCCAGCGGCAGGAAGGCGATCGGGTTGAACGGCGCGTTCGTCATGACGGCGAACGCGCCGTTGACCGCGAACAGGCATCCGCCGACCGTCGAGGCGACCCAGCCGAGCCCGAAGCGGCGCAGGAAGGCGAGGGTCGCGAGGCCGGCGAAGATCTCGAGGACGACATGCATGACGAAGACGCCGTTCGGCAACAGCTGCAGCATGATGAAGGGCTGGAACAGCGCAGCCGACTGCATCTCACCCGCAAGCGGCTGCCCTAGGCCCTCGTACGAGTTCCACAGCGGCACATCGCCTTCCGCCCACTGGTGGGCAGCTGCTCGACCGAGCGACTCCACCGTCCAACCGACGTTGGGGTCGATCGTCCACCCGCCGAGGAGCGAACCCGGCGACGGGGAGGCCAGCCCCGAGTAGTACGTCATCGGGCTGCTGCTGCGCAGACCCGTGAGGAAGATCGCGTTCGCGAGCGCCACCGTCAGCAGGACGAAGAGCCACGACAACAGGGCCGGGTTGCGCCAGAAACCGCCCCGGCGCGGCGCAGAGGCGGTTTTGTGGCGGCTGGCGACGGTGCTCACGCGACCGGGGGGAGCCGAAGGTAGGCGAGGCGGGCGTTCTCCTGCCGCTGGCGCAGGTTGCCGTTGAGGATGATCCCGACGACGATCGCCAACGCCCCGACGATCGCGAGCCCCGTGACGAAGATTGCGGTGGGGAGCCGCGGCACGGTGTGCGTGTCGGCGTAGGTGAGGAACAGCGGGATGCTCATCACGATCGACAGGAGCAGGAACAGTGCTCCGATGCCTCCGAAGAAGGCGACGGGGCGTTCGTACTGCAGCAGCGTGGCGATGACGCGCAGGATGCGGAATCCGTCGTGGTACGTGCGCAGCTTCGACTCGCTGCCCTCGGGGCGATCCTTGAACCCGACGGGAACCTCGACCTGCGGCACGCGCAGGTTGACGGCGTGGACCGTCAGCTCGGTCTCGATCTCGAACTCGCGCGAGAGGGCGGGGAAGGACTTGACGAAGCGTCGGCTGAAGATGCGGTAGCCGGAGAGCATGTCCGTGACCGGCTCACCGAACAGGCGGCCGACGAGGTTGTTGAACGCCTTGTTGCCCGCGGCGTGGCCGGGGCGGTAGGCAGACTCGTCCGAGTCCTCGGTGCGCACGCCGAGTACGTGGTCGTACGGGCCCGACAGGAGCGTCTCGATCATGTGAGGCGCTGCGGCTGCGTCGTAGGTGTCGTCACCGTCGATGAGGAGGTAGATGTCGGCGTCGATATCGGCAAAGGCGCGACGCACGACGTTGCCCTTGCCCTTGCGCTGCTCGAAGCGGACGATGGCGCCGGCTTCGGCGGCGACCTGCGACGTGCGGTCGCTCGAGTTGTTGTCGTACACGTACACGGTGATGCCCGGAACGGCGGCCTTGAGGTCGCGGATCACGGTCGGGATCGCGACTTCCTCGTTGTAGCAGGGCACGATGGCCGCGATGTTCATCTCGCTCATCTGGCGCTCGGGGGCGTTGACAGTCATGGCGAGATTGTACGAAGCAGCGGGGGGCGAACGAGGCAGGACGCGCGGTGAGCCGGGGGCCTGCCTCAGGCGGCGCCATTGCACCGCTTCGGCGGTTGGCGGTGTGAGCCGTACCCATCTGCGATTTTCGTCCACATTCACTCCTGGAAAACGGGTACGAGAATCGCAGATGGCTACGGGCCCGCGGTCAGATGGCGCAGTGGTCGGCGTCGCAGGTGCCGAGATGGGTGTTGGTGCCGGCGCGGCCGTGGCCGACTGATTCCGTGCCGGCGTCGCGGCCGGCGGGCGCGGCGTCGTTGGATGACGTGGACGCGCCGTACGTCGCCGCGGCGTCCGAGGTGGTCATGCGAGCGCGCCAGGCCTGCGTCAGGGCGCGCTCGAACGTCTCGACGGGCTGCGCACCGGAGACGGCGAGGCGCTCGTCGAGCACGAAGAACGGCACACCGGTGATGCCGATCTGACGCGCCGCCGCTTCGTCGGCGCGCACATCCTGAGTGAACTCGTCGCCGGCCAGGACGCGGCGGACGTCGTCGGCGGGCAGCCCGATCTCCTCGCCGAGACGCTGCAGCTCGGTCGTGTCGCCGACCGCGACGCCCTCGGTGAAATAAGCGCGCATGAGGCGTTCGTGCGCTTCGGTGGCGCGCCCGTGCTGGGCGGCCAGGTGGACGAGACGGTGAGCGTCGAACGTGTTGCCGAACTTGGCTTCGCGCCAGTTGAACTCGAGGCCGACCTCGGCCGCGCGGGCGGCGATGTCCTCCTGGCTGCGCTCGGACTGCTCCGGCGTCATGCCGTACTTCGCCGCGATCTTCTCGACGAGCGTCGTGTCGGGCACGGCCTCGATCGTCGGGTCGAGCTCGAAGGAATGCCAGGCGATCTCCACGTCGTCGGCGTGCTCGAACCCGTCGAGCGCGAGCTCGAGGTGGCGCTTGCCGATGTAGCAGAACGGGCAGACGATGTCGCTCCAGATGTCGATCTTCACGCGGGGTGAAACGTCATGAGCGTGAGTTCGATTCCTGGGTTCGATCGCCGGCTCGAGGTGTGAGGTACGACCCGGTGTGTGAGCCGCGCTGCTCACGCCCCGGGCCGAAGCTCACAGATCGAAGTCGGTGTCAGGGTGTGCGCCGACGCAGCGTCAGAGCCCCGAGGGCGACGAAGCCGACGACGAAGGCCGCCACGACGCCGATATCGCTCGCGATGTCCCACGTCGCATCGCCTGTGGAGACGGCCGTCATCGCGTCCACGGCGTACGAGAGCGGTAGGACATCGGAGACGAGTTCGAGCGCTCGCGGCAACTGATCGCGCGCCACGAGAAGCCCACACAGCAACATCTGCGGAATGACGAGGGCGGGCAGGAACTGCACGGCCTGGAACTCGGTGCGCGCGAACGCGCTGACGAAGAGGCCGAGGGCGGTTCCCAGCACGGCGTCGAGCACGGCGATCGCCCCGAGCAGCCAGACGCTGCCGGCGATGTTGAGGCCGAGCGCGCCGACACTGAGGGCCACGGCGAGGGCCGCCTGCACACAGGCGACGACGCCGAAGGCCAGGGCGTAGCCGAGGATGAGGTCGAGCCGACCCATCGGCATCGCGAGGAGGCGCTCGAGCGTTCCGCCCGTGCGCTCGCGCAGGGTGGTCACCGACGTCACGAGGAACATGACGATGAACGGGAAGAGCGCCAGCAGCCCCGGCGCGACGCGATCGAAGACGCCGCTGTGGGAGTCGGCGAAGATCCATGCGAGCAGCGTCATGAGAAGGCAAGGCATGACGAGGAGGAGGGCGAGAGTGCGGTGATCGCGGCGCAGCTGCGTGAGCACACGTGCCGTGACGGCGAGGGTGGCGCGGGGCGTCATCGAACGACCTCCAGGAATGCGGATTCGACGGTGTCGCAGCCGGTCTCCCACTTGAGGCGTTCCGGCGTCGTGTCGGCGACGAGTGCGCCGTCACGCATGAGCAAGAGCGCGTCGCAGTGCTCCGCCTCATCCATGACGTGACTCGAGACGAGGAGTGTGACGCCGTCGTCCGCGAGTGAGCGGAAGAGGCGCCAGAGCTCCACGCGCAGCACCGGGTCGAGGCCGACCGTCGGTTCGTCGAGGACGAGCAGGGTGGGCGTGGCGAGCAGGGCCACCGCGAGGCTGACGCGGGAGCGTTGGCCGCCGCTCATGTCGCGGACGAGCTGGTCGCCGCGGGCGTCGAGGTCGACGGCGCGCAGAGCTCTCGCGACGGCGTCAGCATCCGCGCCGACGACCGCGGCGAAGAAGCGGAGGTTCTCCGTTGCGGTGAGGTCGGGGTAGACGCTGGCAGCCTGGGTGACGTACCCGATGCGTTGCCGCAGATCGGCCGCCCCTACCGGTTCGCCGAGGACGACGAGGTCACCGTTGACGTTGTCCTGGACGCCGACGACGGCCCGCATGAGCGTCGACTTTCCGCAGCCGGACGGGCCCAGCAGGCCCGTGATGCTGCCGGATGCGATCTCGAAGTCGAGACCGTCGAGGACGGTGCGCCCGCCTCGCTCCACGCGAAGGCCGCGGGCGGTGACGGCTGCGGGGCGGCTTCGGTGCGCCCCTTGGGTTGGATGCTCTCTCATAGCTCTGAGTGTGGGGTGCGGATGGGCGATAATGCGAAGGTGGTCAATTCTCGCCGCGGACGTCCGCCGGGCCGTAGCGATGCGCGTGAGCGCGTGATCGAGGCTGCGAAAACAGTGTTCATGGAAGTTGGTTACGCGCGGGCGTCGTTGCGGATGATCGCGCAGCTGGCCGGTGTTTCGCACTCGCTGGTCAATTACCACTTCGGCTCGAAGCAGGGTCTCTTCGGTGAGGTGATGTCGTTGACCCTCACGCCCTCGCAGGTCCTCGGTGAAGCGCTACGACAGCGGCCGGGTGAAACCCCGGCCATGCTCGCGCGACGGTTCGTGGGCACCGTCGTCACGGTGTGGGACGACGCGCACCTCAGCGACCCCTTCGTCGCGATGCTCCGTGAGGCGATGGCCGAAGAGAGCACGCGGAGCAACGTCGCCGAGTTCATGGAGCGGGAGGTGCTGGCCGTCGTGGCGACCCGCATCGGCGGACCGGATGCCACCGTCCGGGCCGCCGGAGTCGGCATGTGCATCGCGGGGCTCGTCATGGGGCGCTACCTGCTGCGGGTCGGTCCGCTCGCGGCGTTGTCGAAGGAGGAGATCGTGCGCGTGCTGGCGCCAATGGTGGCCGTGCACCTCCGCTGACGTCCGCCGCATCGTGGCGCCTGCCGGGCGCGCTGCCCAGCCGGTGGCACAGTGCCCATGAAGCGTGTTCCGACCTGGGTGCAGTTCGTCGCCCTGGCTTTCGCCTGGGGATCGAGCTTCCTCTTCATGAAGGTCGGATTGGAGGGGCTCTCGCCCGGGCAGGTGGTGCTCGCCCGCCTCGCGAGCGGCGCTGCGGTGCTGCTCGCCATGTGCGCCGTGAGGCGTCAGCCGCTGCCGAGGCGGAGGGCCGGGGCCATCTGCTCGTCGTCGGTCTCCTCCTGTGCGTTGTGCCCTTCCTCCTGTTCGCGTGGGCCGAGCGGCACATCTCCTCGAGCCTCGCGAGCGTCTACAACGCCACGACACCGCTCATGACGATGGCCGTGGCCATGCTCGTGCTGCCCAGCGAACCGCGCACATGTGGCAAGACGCTCGGACTCCTGCTCGGGTCCGTCGGCGTCATCGTGGTCCTCGCACCCTGGAACGGGTTGGGGCACAGCGGTCTTGCCGGCCAGCTGGCCTGCCTCGGCGCTACGGCCTGCTACGGCATGGGCTTCACCTACCTGCGCCGCTTCGTCACGCCGCTCGCCCTGCCGTCGGCCAGCGTCGCTGCGGTGCAGGTCTCGCTGGCCGCCGTCGTCATGCTGGCCCTCACGCCGATCGCCGCAACCGGCGCCACGTGACGTGGCGGGGCGCCGTCAGCATGCTGCTCCTCGGCGGCGTCCGAACGGGCCTGGCCTACCTGTGGAACACCACCATCGTGCGCGAGTGGGGCGCCACGACGGCCTCGACGGTGACCTACGTGACGCCCGTCGTCGGCGTCGTCGGCGGGCGTGCTGCTCCTCGGCGAATCCATGACGTGGACACAGCCTCTCGGCGGAGTCGTCATCGTGCTGGCCATCATGGCGAGCCGGTGGCTGTTGCGCCTGCCCGCGAAGGCGTAGAACACCTCGGTCGTCACTCGCCTCGCCGCTCAGTTACCAACAGGCTGTGCGAGTTCGGTGAGCCTGTGCGAGGTAGGAATCGCACAGGCTCACCGATCTCGCACGGTCGCGGCTAGGGCTTCGTCAGTTCGTCACCAGAGCGTCATCGACTCCCGCAGAACGCGCTCGACGTCGGCCGCCGTGATCTCGGCCGGCGCCGTGGCGAGCAGGCGCTGCTGCTTCATCGTTCCCTCGACGAGCCTCGGAAGATCGGCGTCCGAATACCCCAGGGCGGCAAGCCCGTTGGGGAAGCCGATGTCGCGCATGAGGCGACGCAGGGCGTTCGGTAGGGCGTCGCGCCCCAGGTCGCTCACCGACGTGCCGGGCTCGAGCAGCGCCGCCAACTCGTGGTGACGCCCCGGGTCGGCGGGGTAGAGCAGCGCGAACGCGGCGGGCGCCGTCATCGCGACGGCCATGCCGTGCGGCACCATCGGGTGGTCGGCGTCGTAGCCGTCGGGGCGGAAGTCGCGCACCATGCCGGCGATCGGGTAGGCGCAGGCGTGCGGCACGTGGACGCCGGCGTTGCCGAACCCCATGCCCGCGAACGTCGCCGCGAGCGCCATCGCGCCGCGCGCGTCCACGTCGTCACCGTCCGCGACGGCGGTGCGGAACGACGTCGCGAGCAGACGCACGGCCTCGCGCGACCACATGTCGCTGATCGGGTTGGCGCCGCAGTACGGCACGCGCTCCTCGGCACGCTTGGCGGCGAATTCGGTGTACGGCTTGGCCGTGTAGCTCTCGAGGGCGTGGCAGAGGATGTCCATGCCCGCGGCCGCGGTGACGCCGGCGGGCTGCGTCATCGTCAATTGCGGGTCGATGACGGCGAGCCGCGGGCGCAGCGACGCATGGCTGATGCCCGTCTTGACGTTCGCTTCGAGCACGTCGAGGACGCAGATCGTCGTCGACTCGCTGCCCGTGCCTGTCGTCGTCGGCACGGCGATGACGGGCACGAGCGGCTTCGTCGGGTTCTTGCCGCCACCGACGGGCGCGTTGATGTAGTCGACGAGGTCGCCGTCGTTCGTCGTCATGAGGGCGATGGCCTTGGCCGTGTCGATGCTCGAGCCACCCCCGACGGCGACGATCGCGTCCCACGGCCCGTTCTTGCGGGCCCAGTCGGTGGCTTCCTGCAACGAGGCGTCGCTCGGCTCGACGCGGGCGCCGGTGAAGGTGTCGACGCTGATGTCACCGCCCGTCAGGACGTCGGTGACGCGTCGCGTGATGCCTGCGTCCGCGACGCCCGGATCACTCACGACGGCGACGCTGCGCGCGCCGAGATTGGATGCGTCCCAAGCGATCTCGTCGATGGCTCCGGGGCCGAACTTCAGTTGGGGGCTGCCGTAGGTGAACACCGTTTCGTCCATGGGTTCGACGGTACGCGAGTGAAACGAACAAGGCACCTGGCCCGGGGCGGAACTGTTCTGAACCTCGTGACGTCCTACTCGGCGCAGATCGCCGAGTGGGGCAATTGGTCGGCGCGAACGCCCCACGTGGTGCAGTTCCGCGCCATGTGGGGCGTCGGGCGTCGCCCCGCCGCGTCAGCGTCGACGTCTCGAGCGCGCCCGAGTCGACGATCGCCGCACCTGCGCGGCCGTCAGCCGCTCATGCCGGCGCATCTCACGCGCGACGCGGGCCTGCGCGCGCTCGAGCGGCAGTTCCTGACGGCGTCGGCGCGCGGCCTGCATCTGTGAGCGCATCGTCGCGCGCATCTGTTCGCGCGGGTAGGGGCGGCCGCCGATGAAGTCGCGCACGGCGTTCCAGCGTTCGTCGTAGGCGTCGTTGAAACGCGCGTGGGAGCGCCGATCGAGCCACCCGCCCGCCTTGTATCGCTTGGTCGCCCACCACGATTTGGGTTTCGCGACGCGCACGGCACCCACGACGGCGAGACCGGGCACGAACACGCCGATCAACCCCGTCAGCAGCTTGCCCTTGAGGATCGTCAGGACGACGAACCCGAAGTTGATGACGATGCCCACCGCGACGACGACGCCGGGTACTCCGTCGCTGCCGGGGACGATGTCGAGCGGGTTCGCGCCCAGGACGAGGGCTGCGGTGATGGCGACGGCGACGAGCAGGGCGCTGATCGACTGGCGTCCCTCCTCCTGCCAGTACACGTCTTCGAGGTGCAGCCACATCGCGAACTCGTCGAGGGTGAGGGCGGCTCCCGTGCCGAAGATCGCCGCGAGCACGTCGAGCCACAGGCCGCGCTCGGGCAGGTACGTGATGAGCATGAGGCCGCTGAAAAGCAGCATGAGGATGCCCCACACCTGATGGTGGATGTGGATGCCCGCGATGGCGATGTTGCGGAACATGCCCGGCTCGGCGTTCTCCTTGAGGTACGCCTCGGCCTGGTCGGCGCGGTGACGGATGTAGCGCGTCGCGGTGCGCGTCGCGGCCGTCGCGAGGACGAAGAAGATGAGCAGCCACAGCACGGCGTGGCGGCTCGGGTCGATCATGTCTTCATCGTAGGCGCGGCAACTGACCGTGCCCCGGACGGCATCAGCCGGCGTCGCACCCTCGTCGCAGCATCATTGCCCGAAATCGCGTCGTGCTTGACGCGTTCTCGGGCAATGATGCGCCGCTACCTAGCCGGCCGGAATGCTTTCACGTGCGGACGTTTCTGACCTCGCGAGCGTGAGCGGCGTCATACTGGTCGGGGTCGCGACCCCGCCCGACCTCACTCGACAGCAAAGGCAGTCCGATGACCGACAACACCACCCCGACGGGCGGCTCGTCCCGCATCGACGGCGCTTCCGAGCGCGAAGTCGCCCGCAACGACACGCCGGATCGATCGGTTGGCCAGAATGATGCACGACTCGACGGCGGCTACGCCCAGGCGCACCAGCAGCGCGGTCCGCAGGGAAGGACAGGTGATTCGGCGAGCGAGTACCCGTCTCACACGTCTCAGGGCCAGAGCTACGGACAGCAGAGCGCGACCTACGCAGAGCAGGGCGAGTCCCATGATTCACAGCGATGGCAGGACACGAGCGGGCCACATTCCGCAGCGTGGCAGGACGGCCGACCATACGGGCAGCAGCAGCCTCAACCCGGACAGCACGATGCCCACCAGCAGGGTCAGCAGTACGGTCTTCAGGGCCACGCCTTCTCGAACCACGGGTTCCAGAACTCTCCCCACGACCAGCAGGCTGGTGCGCCCTTCTCGTCAGGCGGTCAGTGGCATGCGTCGCCCGGGTACCAGGGGCAGCAGGGTGCTGGAGGCGGGCAGTACGACCAATCCGCAGGCGGGCAGTACGGTCAGCAAGGGGTGCCGTGGGGCGCTTCGGACGGACGGGGCCCGGGCGCTGCGCCGGGCAACCCATGGAATGCTCAGGGTGCCCCCACCAACTGGAACACCAAGGGCGCGCCCGCGAAGGGGGCGGCCCCTCTGCGCCAGCCCGACGGCACGTTGCACCTGGGCAATTCGGCGCTGGCGGCCTCACTCCTCGCCCAGCTGTTCGTCATGCTGGGGTGCATCGGCCCCTGGGCGAGTGTGTTCGGCATCTCCGCGTCGGGAATGAACGGTGACGGCGTCTTCGTGTTGCTGTTCGCATTGGCGGCGGCGGGTCTCGTCGGGGCGTTCCTCGCCGGGAAGCTCCCGCCGAAAGCACTGTGGGGCGCTGTCGTCGCGGCGGGATTGTGCGCGTTGATCGGTCTCATCGACGCGGTCAACGTCGGGTCCTACATGGCGTGGGGGCTGGTCATGGTGGTGTTCTTCAGCATCATCGCCACTGCTGCGACAGTGTTCGGCACGTTGCGCCGCTGAACCGGCCGTCGCCCGGCGCCGGTCGCGGTGGCGCCGCGTTCATTGCGTCGGGTGCTGCGAACGGGCAAGGATGGTGGGATGACTGACGATTCGCAGCAGGCTTCCTGGGCCGTCGACACCGTCCTGTTCGACGTCGACGGCACCCTCATCGACTCGACGTACCACCATGCCATCGCGTGGGCGCGCGCGTTCGCGCGCTTCGACCTGTATCCGCCGCTGTGGCGCGTGCACCGCTCGATCGGCATGGGCGGCGACCAGCTCGTCCCGAGCCTCGTCGGCGACGACGTCGAGAGCAAGCACGGCGGCGACCTGCGCGACGCGTGGGAGGAGGAGTACGAGAAGCTCCTGCCCGAGGTGCGCGGATTCGACGGCGCCGCCGACGCCGTGCGCGCCGCGCGCAGCAAGGGCTACAAGGTGGCGCTCGCGAGCAGCGGCAAGGAGGAGTTCACCGACGCCGCGCTCGAGAAGGTCGGGCTGACGCGCGACGACTTCGACGCCGTCACCTCCTCCGACGACGCCGACAACAGCAAGCCCGAACCCGACATCCTCGAGGTCGCGCTGAAGGAGGCAGGCGGCTCGAAGGGCGTCCTCATCGGCGACGCGACGTGGGATGTCGAGGCCGCCAAGAAGGCCGGCATGTCGACGATGGGGCTGCGCACCGGCGGTTTCTCCGCCGCCGAGATGCATGACGCGGGCGCCACCGACGTCGTCGACGCCATCACCGACCTGCGCGACGGCACCTGGCTCGACCGCCTGAACTGACGCCGTAGATCGGGCCCGTAGGTCCATCTGGCTGGGGGCACCCCGAAGACATCGAGCGAAATGTTCGAATGCGAGCGGCACAGCGCTCGTGTTCGACCATTTCGCTCGTTCTCACCCCACTCGTCCCGGGTCGGACGTGCGTCACATCCCGGACTCGCCGACCGTCCGAGTGGCAATCACCCGTTGAACAGGGGACGGTGTTGACATGTCGACTCAAGCCGGTGGCGACAGACGGGCCTCGCCCGTCTCGCCCGAACCGTCGAAATCGTCCTCCCAGCCGCCCACCGACGACGCCCCACTGGGCGCCCTCGAATCGGGGCTGAAACCGCGTCACGTCACGATGATCTCGATCGCCGGCGTCATCGGCGCCGGCCTGTTCGTCGGCTCGGCGAACGCGATCCAGCTGGCCGGCCCGAGCGCCATCATCAGCTATGCGGCGGCCGGTCTCGTCGTCGTCCTCGTCATGCGCATGCTCGGCGAGATGGCGACCGTCAACCCGGATACGGGTTCGTTCAGCGTCTACGCCGACCGCGCGCTCGGCAAGTGGGCCGGGTTCTCGATCGGCTGGCTGTACTGGTGGGCGTGGGCGCTCATCATCCCCGTCGAGGCGACCGCCGGCGCGACGATCCTGCACAACTGGATCGACTGGCCGCAATGGGTGTTCGCGTTCCTCATCACGGCGATCCTGACGGCGACGAACCTCGTCAGCGTCGGCAACTACGGCGAGTTCGAGTTCTGGTTCGCGCTCATCAAGGTCGTCATCATCATCGGGTTCATCGCGCTCGGCGTACTGGCGATCCTCGGCATCCTGCCGACGAGCGACGTCTCCGGCGTGCACGGCCTCACCGACCACGGGTTCTTCGGTGGCGGCGTCGGCGGCATCTTCGCCGCGATGCTGACGACCACGACGACGTACCTCGGCACCGAGATCGTGACGATCGCCGCGGCCGAGTCCAACAACCCCGTCGGCGGCATCCGCAAGGCCGTCAACAGCGTCATCTGGCGCATCTCGATCTTCTACCTGGGTTCGATCATGGTCGTCGTGTGCCTCGTCGACTGGACGAGCCCCGACCTCGCGTCCAAGGGTTCGTACCAGTACACGCTCGAGACGATCGGGCTCGGCCGACTGACGACCGTCCTCGACCTCGCGATCCTGACGGCCGTCGCGAGCTGCCTCAACTCGGCGCTCTACACCGCGAGCCGCATGGCGTTCAGCCTGGGCCGGCGTGGTGACGCGCCGAAGTCGTTCGGGCGGACGAACAAGCGCGGCGTGCCCGTCGCGGCGATCCTCGCGAGCGTTGTCGTCGGCTTCTTCTGCGTCGCCCTCAACTACGTGCTGCCCGACAAGATCTTCGCCTACCTGCTGTCGACGGCCGGATGCGCGGCACTGTTCGTGTACCTGTGCATCTCGTTCACGCAGCTGCGCTCGCGCCGCGCGATGGACGCGGCAGGCACGACGGTCCGGGTGCGCATGTGGCTGTTTCCGTGGCTGACGTACGCGACGATCGCGTTCATCCTGCTCATCCTCGTCATGATGGCGTTCGACGACGGCCAATCGCAGAACCTGTGGTTCTCGCTCGCGGTGGCAGCGATCGTGCTCGTCGCGGCGTTCGCCCGTCACGGCTTCACGGGTGGCTCGGACGAAGAGATCGTCGAGGCCGCCGAGCAGGGGCTCGCCGAACACGACGACCCCGATGACCCCGACGATGCCGACGACACGGCGGCTACCTCGACCGAGGCTCACCGCAACGACGCCTGAGCACTCCCGTCCACCCTTGCGATTCCTGCCCCCATCGGTGAACGGCGTCCACAACGGCGATTCCTGTCCACATGTGCGATTTTCGCCCGCCTTCACCCCGAGCCCTCGGCTTCGGCGGCGAACGCGACGTCGGGTGGCAGGATCGAGCTGTGAGCACCTACGTCATGTTCCTGCGCGGCATCAACGTCGGGGGCGTGCGCGTGCCCATGCCGCGTTTGCGCGAAGTGCTGACGGAGGCGGGTGCCCGCGAGGTGACGACGTGGCTCGCGACGGGCAACGTCCGTCTCGCGTTCGACGGCCCCGCCGACGACCTCAAGACACTCGCCGAGCGTGTCCTGAGCGACGAGTTCGGCTACGAAGCCTACGTTCTCGTGCGTGACGCGGACGAGCTCGCGAACATCGTCGACGCCTGGCCGTTCACGCCCGACGACGCCCACCACCGCTACGTCGTGCTCGGGGGCGCGCCCGCCTATGACGACGCTCAGGCCGCCATCGACGCCAACCCCTGCGACGAACACGTCCTGGCCGCCGGCGACGACCTCTACTGGCGAACCCTCAAGGGCGCCACGACCACGTCGCCCGTCGCAAAGGTGCTCGCCCGCCCGCGCTGGAAGTCGACGACCACCACGCGCAACCTCAACACCCTCGAGAAGATGCTCGCCTGACGCACCAGCACCAGTACCAGCACACGCACCATCGGGCAACGGCCGGATGGCGGGTAACTCCGCCTCACCAGCCCGTCACCCCCGAGGCGCTTCACCGCCGTGGTCGATGAACGGACGTCGGAAGTCGGGTGTCGACAGGCCCTTGGCGGCGAACTCGGTGTCGTCGAGGTCGGCGTCGCCGTGCTGCGACGCGTGCTTGTACTGGACGCTGCGGGCGCTCCACAGGGATCGGCTCGCGATGAACTGCCCGAGGACGGCGCCGGTGCCGATGGCGAGGGCGACGGCCATCGCTTCGAACAGGTACGCGCCGGCGCTACCCGAGTGCGTGGCGAGCGCGGCGAACCCCTTGTAGAGCACCATGCCCGGCACGAGCGGCGAGATGGCGACGTCGAGGGCGCCGGACGTCGGCAGGTGCGTCGGGCGTGCCATGACGACGCTGACGATGCCGAGCCCCATCGCGGCGACGCTCGTCGCGGTGAAGTTGGAGATCCCGGCGGCGCTGAGCAGCAGGTAGATGGCGCGCGCCGCGGCGCCGAGCAGCGCGAACAGCGGCAGGTGGCGCCAGCGTGCGTGGCTGAGCAGCGCGAATCCGATGGCGATGAGCGCGGCGGCGAGCGTCGTCTGCCACGCGACGGGGTTGCCGTTGCCGGTCTTCTCGATGTCGAGATGCACGCCGACGTGCGCCACGCCGTACACCGCGCCGATGGCGCCGACGACGAGCCCGAGCGTCAGGATCGTCGATTCGATGAGGCGCCCGCAGGCCGTCAGGTACCAGCCCGTCAACAGGTCCTGGATGGCGCTGACGGAGGCGCTGCCGGCCAGCTGCGTCACGAGCGCGGCGGTGATGATGACGCCCGGCGAGCCGATCGGGAACACTGCGACGAGCACCGCACCTGTCGCGACGGCGAGCCCGGCGGCGATCGCGCGTCCGTAGTACGACGGCAGCTGCACGCGTGCGAGCCAGGCGCTGACGACGTCGATGATGACGGCGCACACCGTCGCGATGAGGCAGACGCCCAGCGACCCGCCGAGCAGCCACGCGAACCCGAAGCCCATCGCCGCTGTGCCGAGCGTCTTGAGAGTGCGCGTCTGCGGCGGTTCGGCCTCCAGCTCGTCGAGACGTCGCAGCGCTTCACGGATGTCGATGCGTGAGGTGACGACATCCTCGACGATGTGTTCGAGCACCGTCAGCACGTGCACGTCGAGGCCGGCCGCGCCGACGGTCTGGACGCGCGTGACGGGTGTCGCGTCGTCCGCGGGCGTGTAGCTGAGCGTGATCTGACCCATCGTGACGTTCGCCGTCGTGGTCGCGAAACCGTTGACGCGGGTGATCGTCAGCATGGCCTGGGTGACGTTGGCCGACGGAGATCCGTTGCGCAGCAACATGCTTCCGGCGCGCAGGGTGAACGTGAACAGGTCGTCGATGGGGCGGGAGGAAGGCACGCCGTCACGGTGTCAGGACGCGGGGCGCGGAGTCCACTCGGACGCTCGCCCAGCAGGCAGGGTGCGTTGTCACCGCTCGGCTCTAGGGTGAGTGCATGAGTGAAACCGGCGCGAGAGACGGCCACGGCGAGCGCGCGAACGAACCCGTCCGCGGTTCGACGGCCCCTGGCGACGCGAGGGGCGCGGACGCCGTGCATGGCGGCGGGATGGGCGCCGCCACATCGGGCCGCATCGCGGCGATGCCGACCGCGGCGTCGTCGACTTCAGCGGGCGCGAACGCCGGAACGATGCACAGCGTCGCCGTGTTCTGTGGGTCGACGCCGGGCGCTGACCCGGCGCTCATGGACGCGGCGTACGACGCGGGGCGAGTCATCGCCGAACGGGGTCTGACGCTCGTGTACGGCGCGGGCGGCGGCGGCCTCATGGGTGCGGTGAGCCAGGGCGCGCTCGACGCCGGGGGCGAGGTCGTCGGGTTCATTCCGTCGCTCATGGTCGAGCGCGAATGGGGGCGGCACGACCTCACGGAGTTCCACGAGGTCGACACGATGCATACGCGCAAGGCCGGCATGACCACGCGCGCCGACGCCTTTCTCACGCTGCCCGGCGGCCTCGGCACGCTCGAGGAGATCTTCGAGGTCTGGACGTGGCGCACCATCGGTTACCACGACAAGCCGGTGGGTTTCCTTGACGTACAAGGGTTCTGGCGCCCGCTGCTCGACGCGGTGCAGGGTCTGGCGGACGCCGGGTTCATCCGACAGAGCGTCATCGACGACGCCGTCGTCGCCCCGACCATCGATGAGGCCCTCGACGCTCTCGCCGCCCGCTGCATCGTCAGCGGTGCGGATCTGCGCGGCGGGTCGAGGCGCGTCCGGATGTGCTCGCGCGCTTGAGCGGTGAGGCCGCCGACGTCGATGACGCGCACGTGGCGACGGTGGCGCCTGCTGACGGCGGGTTTGCCTGGGCGAGAACGGCAGTGAGCAACGAGTCGCCTGCCGGCAGAGCCACCGATGGCGGAGATGATGCTGACAACGTCGGTCGTGATGACACCGATGACGCCGACCTCACCGACTGGCAGCGTCAGTGGCTCGACGTCAGCGCACCCGAGGATGAGCCTGACGAAAGCATCCCGACCGTTGACGCCGGCGGTTGGTGGGAGGGCATCCCCGCCGTCAGACAGTTGCTGCTCGACGGTCTCGAGCCCGCCTGCCGTCGGTGCCAGGCCCGCCCACACCGCAGTGACCTCGGAGGGGCACGCCCGAAGCCCGAGACGCGAACGCCCCCGCACCGTCAGATACGGGAGCGTCGAGCGGGCCGGTCAGGCGGCGTGCTTCTGCAGCGTCGCGCCGATGGCGGGCAGCGCGTCCTTGATCATGTCGGCGGCCTTGCCGCGGAACGTGCCGTAGACCTTCGCGATCTGGTCGCGCGACGTCGAGTTGGCGCGCGCATCGGCGATCTTGAGTATGTCGGCGCTCACCTCGTCGCCGCGACCCTTGAGGTATGCGCCGAAGTCGCCCTGGCCACCGAAGGCGTCCCAGTACGGGTCGAAGATCGCGACGATCTGGTCGAGGTTGTCGTTGAGCGCCGACGCAACGTCGACCTTCTTCTTCGCGCCCGCGTACGCCGTCTTGATCGCGGCGCCGCTCAGGCCCTTCTTGCCGGAGACCTCGGAGTCGATCGTGGCAGCGAGATCCTTCGCGACGGCGGGACGCACGGCCGGCTGCAACAGCTTCTCGGAAAGCGACATGATGATGCCTTTCTGTAGCGGTTCGTTTCGCCCGTCAGCCTAGCGTCAGCCCTCGTCGACGGCCCGCGCATCATGCGCCTTCGCGCCTGCCCCACCACACCAGGGCGCCCACCCCGTACACATCTGCGATTTTCGTCCACGTTCGCCAGCCACCGCCGACGGGCGGCGCGCCAGAGCCGATCCCACGGGCTGGGGCCGGGCAGAGCGGGCGGGCGTCTCGCGGTACAACAGGACGGTGACCGAACCCCGCGAACAGCGCCGCACCACCCTTCCGTCGGCAGCGCCGAGACACCCGCTCGTCACCGGGCGCACCGTCCTGCGCGTCATGACGGGTGACGACATCGACGCGGTCGTCACCTACCGCACCCGCCCGAACGTCTACCGCTGGCTCAGCCACGGCGGCCTCGCCTCAGCGCAGCTTCGGGAGAAGTTCCAGCGGCGCATCGATCGCATGACGAAGCCGAGCGACGAACGATCCGAGGTCCAGTTCGTCGTCGAACGGGAGGGGCACGTGATCGGTGACTGCGGATTCGCGATCACCCGTGCCTGGACGAAGGACGACGCTCCGACACCGCATCTCGTCGCGCGCATCCACTACGCACTCGACGATGCCGTCGCCGGCCAGGGGATCGGCACGGAAGTGGTGCGTGCACTCGTCGACCACGCGTTCAGCCTCCCTGACGTCCACCGCGTGCAGGCCGACGTCTTCGCCGGCAACGTCGCGTCAGGCCGCGTGCTCGAGAAGCTGCGTTTCCGGCGAGAGGGCTACTTCGTCGATGACGGCGTCATCGACGGCGCGTTCGTCGACGCTTGCCTCTACTCGCTGCTGCGTCGCGAATGGGAGGCCCCCGACCACCCGGCCTGATTGCCCGGAATCGCGTCACATCCGACGCGTCTTCGGGCGAAGATCGACGACCCCGAGCCTGTCAGCCCCGGACGACCAGCCCGAACCCCGTCACCCCACCGGCTGACGCGAGCGACTGCGCCGCTTCGACCGGTTCAGACGCCGCCACACCCACGTCTCGGGCACCTGCACGCCGGTGGCGATGTATTCGGCGGAGGCGTCGCTGAACTGTGTCTGCACGAGTGCTTCGAGGCCCCAGTGGTGGCCGACGACGAGCACCTGGTCGTCGGGTGTCACCGTCATCGTGTCGTCGGGTGCGTAGATGTGCTCACCGTTGCGGATGAGCATGAGCGCGACGAGCGGGAGCTTCGAGTCGCGGTCGTCGGGGTTGGCGAGCAGCTGTCCGATCGTCAGTTCGGCGTGCAGCAGCCAGCGATGCAGCGCGGGCGAGCCGGCCGCGGAGAGGTCGATGATCGCGCGGTCCTTCGCGACGTCGCCGCAGCGGTTCGTCAGGTTCGTCAGGAGGCGCTCGGCGAACTCTTCCGGCTGCGTCACCGCGTATTCGACGAAGCTCCAGAACAGCGGCGTGATGACGCGCGCGAGGCTCTCCTGCGCGACGAGTTCGGTGGGCGTGAACACCGAGTCGATGCCGAGCGCCGTGATGATCGACGCGCGCGCGTCAGACTGCTGGCGCACGCCGACGAACAGGTCCTTGCGCTCGAGCTTCGCGTGCTCGGCGAGGGCGAGGTTCGTCGTGTCGTTGCGCGTACCGGCGATGAAACCGCTCGCGCCACTGACGTCGGGGTGGCCTTCTTCCGGGTCGGCCATGACGACGTGCATGCCGGCGCGATGCAGGTCGTTCGACACCTCGGCGCCGAAGTCGTCATCGGAGGCGACGACCCACGTCCCGCCCGATTTCGGTTCGTACCGCGGCGGCAGCGGCAGGTCGCGCGGGTCCATCAGCCACGTGACGAGCCGGTACGTCTCGGGCCGTTGCAGCGCGAGCACGAGGTAGGCGCCGTAGCGGTCGCTCGGGTTGATGACGGCGTTCGGTGCGAAGTCGCGCATGCTTTCCTCGACGCGCGCGTCGGTGCAGCGCGCGATGACGCTCATGCCGGGGCGCAGCACCGTGGCGTTCATGACGATGGCGAGGTTGTCGGTGTCGTCATCGGTCAGGGCGAGCACGCCGTCGCAGTGCTGGTTGGCGAGGCCCGCCATGCCGAGTACCGCGGGCAGGCTCGCGTTCGCCTCGAGCGCGGGCACCTCGCTCTGCAGCTCGTCGGTCATGATGCGGTCGAGGCGCCCTTCGTGCCGGTCGATGACGACGAACCGGCGCCCCTGGAAGTCGAGCTCGCGACAGACCTGACGCCCCGCCTGGCCGTACCCGCAGACGATGAGGAACGGCTCACGGATGCGCTTGACCTTCGCGCGGAAGCGCTGCATCGCGAGCGCGTGCTGAAAACTGGCCGACTGCAGCAATGACAGCAGCGTTCCGATCGCGTACGCCCATCCGACGACCGTCATGAAGATGCACACCGTCACCCACATGCGTTGCGGCGTCGTGAACGGGTAGATCTCGCCGAACCCGATCGTCGAGGCGGTGTAGGAGATGAAGTAGAACGCCTCGAACGCGCTCAGGTGCGTCGTGTGGCCGCCCTCATCACGGCCGGGCACGAGCGTCAGGCCGAGCACGGAGATCGCGAACACCGTGATGATGAAGATCAGCGGCGCGCGCATGCGTCGGATGACGATGAAGATCGCGTCCGTCGACGGCGCCTCGTCGGGGATCTCCACGGCGCGCCGCACGCGCGTAGTGTGCCGCGTCGGGCGTCGGACGAGGAAGGCGAGCAGGTTGTTCATGGCTCAGCGGCGACGGTAGGAGATCGTCTCCGAGACGAGCAGGACGACCGAGACGATGTTCGCGAGCAGCGCGCCGCCGGAGAGGCTGACGATGCTCGCCGTCGTCCCGGGGCTGTTGTGATAGCCGCCGGCCAGGACGTAGTACGCGGCCGCCGCGACGAGCTGCAGGACGGCGACGAGCGACGTCGCGAGGTGCACGGCGCCGATCTGCGTGCGGTCGCCGAACTTCAGCACGAGTGCGATGAGGTTGACGAAGATCGCGACGTACAGCTCGTTGATGTTGTGCAGTTTCGGCTCGGCCATGTCGCCGATGAAGAAACCGAAGTTCATCGTGGCCGACAGCAGCACGAAGAAGCCGAAGACGACTTTCTCGAGGTTCATGTCCCCGAGCCTAACGGGGACGCCGCTGCGGGCCGGCACGCTCAGTTCGGCGGGGCCGGGGGCCCTTCGGCTCCCGGTGAGATGAAGTACGAGTCGTCCATGGCCGGGTGCGGCGCGATGGGCACGACCTGCATGCGCACACGCTCCTCGGCCCAGCGCTGCTGTTCGACGCTCTCGCGGGCCTCGTTGACGGCCTCGCACTGCTCGGCGTCGAAGTAGAACTCGAGCGCTGCGGCACGCGAGTCGAGGCGCGAGAACTTCTCGTAGTCGGTCGTGCCGTCGGCGGCTCGCACGAGCTGTGCGACGGCGCGTTCGACCGACGCGCGCCGCACGCGCCGCGCCACGTGCGGCAGGATGTCGACGCGCCCGTCCTCGCTGACGATGATGACCATCGAGCCCTTGCCTCGCCCTGCGAGGTACCGGATGGCGGAGTTGTAGCGAGCACCGCGTGAGATGTCGCCGGTGCCGGTGGCTGCGCCGTCGAGAATGACGCCGACGGCGTGACACTTGCCGTCAGGGCTGACGAGGACAGCGCCGTCGATCTTCGTCAGCGCATCGAACGCGTGCGCGCCCAGGTGCGTGGGCTCGATCGTGTAGGCCTGCGGCAGCAGGCGTTCCCCCTCGCGGCGCGCGTCGGGGTGGACGACGAGCATCGTGCCGTGCTGCTGCCGGACGCAGGCCTGCGTCATGCCCCACAGCGCGTCGACGTGCTCGCTGAGCGCGTCGGGGAAGACGCGGTTGACGGCGTGCGCGAACGTCTCGACGTCGATGACGTCGCGCGGCAGGCTCGGCTCGCCGTTGTCGACGCGCAGGAACGGCGTGTCGGCGTGCCACAGCTCCCACGCGCCGTTGCCGACGACCTTGATCTCGAATACCTCCTCCGTCGCCGGGGCGTACCCCTCGAGCATGCGCCCGATGCCGTAGACGGTGCGCCCGTCGCACAGCAGCTCGAAGCCGGGGCCCGTCATCTCGAGGGCCTTGCGGAACGAGCGTGGCACGCCGACGGGCACGTCGTGCTCGAACGTCACCTCGCACGCGACGTCGGGGTGCCCCTGGGGGGCGAGGACGACGGAGCCGAGGCTCGCGCGGCCCTCGTACGTCTGCGCGCTGACGGCGTCGCACGCGTCGCGCAGGCCGTGCGGAAACTTCTGCCCGGCGCGTGAGGCGCACCCGTTGATGAACGTGTCGGCCGCCGAACGCAGCACAGCGCCGGCGTCGAGGCCGATGAGCGAACCGGGGTGGACGCGGTCGAGTTCGTGGCTCGCGGCGCGCAGCACGTCGTCGATGACGGCCTCGGGAAAGTTGCCGGGCACGCCGAGGCCGTCAGCGAGCGTCGTGCGTAGGCGCGGCACTTCACTCGCAGGGTCGCGCAGCACCGCGAGCACCGGGAAGACGCGGTAGTCGCCGACGACGATGCTGATGCCGACATGGACGACGCGGTCGGCGAACGTCGCCGCACGCGTCAGGGCCTCGCGCATCACGTCGCGGCGGCACCCCTCGCGCAGAGCGGCGAGGTAGTGGTCGGGGTGCCAGGTCGCCGTCGACTCATCGTCGGTGCGCGACGGGCACATGCGCGCGCGACGCTCCTCGAACAGCGACGTGAAGTGCGGGTGCAAATTCTCGAGGCGGGTGACGTCGAACGCGTCGCGCTGTGGGTCGACGAGGACGGGCAGCGCATCGTCGCCGTCAGGGATGCCGATGAGGTAGCCGCGCGGGTCGAGTTCGACGCCCGCGCGGTCGAGGGCTTCGTCGGCAATGCGCTCGATAGACCACCGCAGCTCGTGCTGGCCGTCCCACATGTGCGGCGCGAGGCTGATCCGGGGGTCCATGCCCGCCATGGTTTCATCCCTTGGCGGTGCCCCCCAAAGGGGCATTCGTTCGGCAGACGGACGTTGCCACGGCGCGGGCAGATCCGAGTGGGGCGATGGGGCCAGGTTGCCATGAGACCCGGCACCACCACCCTTGGGGAATGTCGCTCAGTGCCGCCCACCACGGGCGTCGCGCGCTCGCGTCAGCTCTGCGGAGCGTCTCCGCCGCGACGCATCGGCGTCTCGCCGTCGCCGTTCGTGTTGGCGCGGCGCTCGCCACCGAAGTCGCCCTCGGAGCCGGCCGACTCGAGACCCTCGCCCCGGTACGACGTGTTCGGGTCGAGCGACGACGACGGTGCGTCGGCGCCGATGGCGCGCTCGACCGGGTTTTCACCGCGCGACTGGTCATCAGCCGCCGACATGCCGTCCTGGCCGACGGTGCGCTGCGTCGCCGTCTCACCGCTGTCCTGTGCGCCGGCCGCGAGGTCGGCGTCGTAGGCGCGCTCGGAGCCGACGGCCGTCTCGCCGAACGAACCCGTCGTCGTGCCGGCGCCCGCACCTGCTGCCGCGCCTGCCCCCGCGCCCTGCTCAGCAACCTTGTCGACGCCCTTGAGCGCAGCGCCCTGAGCCTTGCTGATCTTGTCGCTGTACTTGCCGCCCGTCTTCGAATCGACGGTGGCGCCGGCCTTGTCGACGGCGCCGGCGATCTTGTCACGGTTGGCGTCGGCTGCCGCGGCGGCCTTCTCCTTGGCGAGGGCGGCCTTCTCGTCGAGGCCGAGTTCGGTGGCCTTGGCCCTGATCTTGTCCATGAATGACATCGTGGTCTCCCTGCGTCGATGGATCTCTTGACTCGTACAACACAGCGTGCGCCTCGAAAGGTCCCCGGCGCAACAGCTCGCGTGACATGACCATCGCGTGGTCCCTCGCGCCGCGACGCCATGACCGCAGCCCTGTCGAGCGACACTGCCGGCGCGCTCGCCGCAGCAGTCGGCGTCGGCGATCAAGGCGCTCCACCTCGTCGCGTACGCGGAGGCCGTCAGCCGCGGCCGACTCGATCCTGACGCGCGCGTCACCCTGCGACTGGGATCGCTGGTACTACCCAGCTGACGGCGCTGCCCACGCGCCGGCGCTCAAGCGGCTGCGCGTGCGGGCCCAGGGCAACGGCACACGCACGAGCGCCCACGACCTCGTCCGTCTCTACGATCGCGTCGCCGCCGGCTCGATCGCCGGCGCCGACGTCATGCGCCGCCACCTCCAATGGCAGCCCGCGAGCGGTGACGTCGCGGCGGGTTTCAAGGCCGGCAGCCTGCCGGGCGTGCTCACCGTCGGGATGGAGCAGCGTGTCGTCGGCACGAAGCGTCGCGCCACCGGCGCGCTGCTCATCGGTGGTCTCGACGAGGCGATGGCGAGCTCGACCGACTTCGGGTGGCAGGAGCTGCTCGTCGAGGCGATGGGTGACCCGACGTACGCCCGCCGCGTCATCGCGACGTTGGACGGCACGTCGTCGGGCACGCCGGGCAGCACCCCCACCGGGCCGCTCGTGCAGACCGACCTCGTGCGCTGAGCGCCGTCAGCTCTGCTTGATCGTGCGAACCGCGTCGGCGAGGCCGGGCATGGCGCGTTCCATCGTCGCGAGGGTCGTGACGAAGCCGTCCTGGCCGCCGTACCAGGGGTCGGGCACGCCGTCGCCGGGGTTCGCCTGCGGGTCGTAGTCGGTGAGTAGGACGACGTGGTCGGGCAGCTCGCCACCGTAGATGTCGCGCATGCGCTCGAGGTGGATGTCCTCCATCGCGACGACGAGGTCACAGGCGTCGATCTCGTCGCGCGTGATCTGGTGCGCCGCGTGGTTCGACGCGTCGTACCCGGCCTTCTCGAGTTCACGGACGGCGCGCGGGTCGATGGGGTTGCCGATCTCTTCGCGCGACGTGGCGGCGCTCGTCAGCTCGACGTCACCGAGCCCGTGCTCCGCGAAATATTTCGCGGCGACGCGCTCGGCCATCGGTGAGCGGCAGATGTTTCCCCAGCAGACGAAGACGACGGAAGTCATGCTCGCCATCCTGGCATCTGCCACCGATAGCGGCCATTCGCGGCGACCCTGCGGGCATCGAGTCGTCAGGTCAAGCGTTCCGAGTCAGGCCCGATGGCCGTGGCGCGGCAGCGCGAAGATGACGGCATGGTCATCGCTCTCGACCCCTCGGCCGACGCAGCCGAACTCACACCGCAGGCGCAGTTCGACGCCGAGCGCAGCCGCCGAACGTGTTGCCCCGACCGATATCGCTCGTTCAGCGCTGTCGCAGCCACAGCAGCGTGATGCCGTCGACTACGTCCTTTCGACGCAGGAGGGGCGCCTGCCCGCGTCACCGTTGCGGCAGTTCCGCAACGCGAAGGTTCGATCGATCCGCTCGACCTCGCCGGGCAGATGCTCGAAGACTTCGGCCAGGTCTGCGCCGTCATCCTCGCGCGCGGGCACACGCGCACGCTCCACCCGTCAGCGCTTCGGGGTTACCTCAAGGGTGCCGAGGATCTCGACGAGGCCCTCGCCGCGTACGCGCAGGACTGTGCGGACCAGGTCGAGCGCGACCACGCCGACCTGAACGGGTGACGTCGCGGCGTCGCCATGCAGGATGGCGGGTAACTCACAGGTAAGCGGCCAGTTGCCTGCCTACCTGTGAGTCACCCGCCATCTCGTGAAGGTCGGGCCCGAGCCGTTGTCCGCCACCGATCTCGCCGGGCGGGTTCGTCAGCGAATCCCGCCGACGATCTCGAGTGCGCGCTTCTGGGCGTCGAGGCCGCGGGCGGAGTTCGTCATCATGAGTTCGTCGGCCATGGCGTGCTCGGCGAACTGTTCGAGGTACGCGGCGATGCGCTCCGGGCCGCCGATCGCGGTGTAGGTGAGCATGTGCTTGGCCTGGTGGCCGGCGGGCGAGTCGAGCAGCATGTCGAGCTCGGCGTCGGTGAAGTCGCGATCGGCCACGCCGAAGCGCGTCGCTATCATCTCGACGCGCGAACGCAGCACCTTTTCGTACATCGCGGACGCTTCGTCGTCGGTGTCTGCGGCGACGACGTTGAGCGCGGCGATGACGTACGGCGCGTCGAGCTGGGCGCTCGGCTTGAACTCCGAACGGTAGGCGTAGACGGCGGCCTGCAGCTGATCGGGTGCGAAGTGGCTCGCGAACGCGTACGGAAGGCCTAGTGCCGCAGCGAGTTTCGCGCCGAACATGCTCGAGCCGAGGATGTAGAGCGGCACGTTCGTGCCCTTGCCGGGGATCGCCTCGATGCCCGCGAGCGGGCTCGTGTCGGAGAGCAGCCCCTGCAGCTCGACGACGTCCTGCGGGAAGCGGTCGCTCGCGTGCGGGTCACGTCGAAGCGCCTGCCAGGTGCGCTGATCCGTGCCGGGCGCGCGTCCGAGGCCGAGGTCGATACGGCCCGGGTGCAGCTCGGCGAGCGTGCCGAACTGCTCGGCGATCGTCAGCGGCGAGTGGTTCGGCAGCATGACGCCGCCGGAACCGACGCGGATCGTCTGCGTCTGCGACGCGACATGCGCGAGCAGCACGGACGTCGCCGCCGACGCAATGTGCTTCATGTTGTGGTGCTCGGCGAACCAGATGCGCTCGAAGCGACCCGTCGCCTCAGCCCGCTGCGCGAGCTCGACGCTGCTGCGGATCGCGTCGCCGACGCTCTCATGGCTGCCGACCTGCGCGAGGTCGAGGATCGACAGCGGAATGTCGGCTGCCTTCTTCGCGAAGGAGCCGGCCGAGTGGGAGGTCTCGTCAGGGGATCGCAGGTCGGTGTTCTGGGCGGCGTCGAAATCACTCACGCACTCGTCAACGCGGGCCCCGGCCTCGCCCATTCCCGGGCTGCATCCCGAAGGGTCCAGGCCGGCTGCGTCACATGGTGCCCGCTGCGTCAGTCGTGACCGACTCGACGAGCACGAATCGACTCACCTGGTCGGGCGTGGTCGCTTCGGCCCGGCTCCGATAGCGCCGTGCGCGCACGAACGCCGATCACGCGAGCAGCGCGTCGATCTCCTTCGCGAGCTTCTTGTGCAGCCACGGCGAGGGGTGGAATCCGTCGTCGGCGAAGGCCTTGTCGCGCGCCCATTTCGGGTTCGTCAGCGGTACGTGGCGGGCGGTGGGGTAGTCCGCGACGATCGCCGCAGCGATCGCCTCGAACCGACGCGCGCGCCCGCCGAGGGCATTACCGAGCTGCTGCGGCATCGCGGGCAGCGCCTCGATCGGCGGCAATCCGAGCAGGATGACGGGGGAGTCGCCGGCGAGCGCCGTCACGCGGGTCAGCAGCTTCGTCAAGCTGACGCGCCACGCCTCCTCGGTGCGCAGGTTCTTCACGTCGTTGACACCGACGCTGATGACGACGACGTCAGCGCGCGCGAGTTGCGCCTGGGCGCTCGCGGGCTGGGTGAGGTGGGCGACGTCGCGGGCGTCGGCGCCCGAGCGGGCGAGCACGTGCCAGCTGACCGGCCGTTCGAGCCGATCCGACATGCGGCTCGCGAGGCGCCCCGCGATCGAGTCGCGATGGTGTTCGACGCCGGCACCGTCGGCCACGCTGTCGCCGAGCACGACGAGATGCGGCTCGTGACCGTCCCGCTCGGCGTGGTGCTCGCAGATCGTGCTCGTGACGCCCTCGCGCCCGGCCGCACCGGGTAGGCGCGGCACGTCGCGCTGCACCTGACGCCCCTGCGCGATGAGCACCGGGCCGTGCAACAGCACGTCCGTCAGCGAATATCCGGGCAGCGACGACCCGCCCGTATCGGATGGCGCGTCAGCCGATGCCGCCTCGTCCGGTGCGGCGGAGCCCGACGTGGTTTCCCGTGAAACAGGGTCACGCGGCGCAGGGGGTCGTCGGTCGGCGTCCCCGTTGGTCGCCGAGATGTCACGCATGCCCCCATCGTCACCCATTCACCTGCACTTCGGCGCAATGACGCGCGGCGTTCACCGCACCGTTATCCGCATCGACTCTTCAGACTTTAATCTTCGCCAGACCCGACGGCCCCGCCTCAACGCCCCAACCCGCCGCGGCTCAACGCACCCGCGCCGTAGCCCGACCCGTCCACACCCCACACGACGAAACGTGGCGCGCACCCGTCGACGAGGAGAGAGCTCCTGGCCGACCGATGCGCGCCACGCTGTGAACAAGGCGACAAGGCGACGGTTACGCCATCACTGCCCCTCGTTGGGTCGCGTGAACGGGAACGCGAGCGTCGCGCGGATGTTGTTGCCCGTCAGCATCATGATGAGGCGGTCGACACCGATGCCGAGCCCACCCGTCGGGGGCATGGCGTACTCAAGGGCGGCGAGGAAGTTCTCGTCGACCTCCATCGCCTCGGGGTCGCCGGCGGCGGCCTTGAACGACTGCTCGGTGAGGCGGTTGCGCTGGTCGACGGGGTCGACGAGCTCCGAGTACGCGGTGCCGATCTCGGCGCCGAACGCGACGAGATCCCAGCGCTCCGACAGCTTCGGGTCGGTGCGGTGCGTGCGCGTCAGCGGTGACGTCTCGAGTGGGAAGTCGGTGTAGAAAACCGGCATCGTCGTCTGGCCCTCGACGAGCTCGTCGTACAGCTCGAGCACGACCTCACCGGCCGTCATCGTCTCCGCCCAGTGCACGTCGTGCGCGTCGGCCACGGCGCGCACCTCCTCGAGCGGCGTGTTCGACGTCAGCGTCGTGCCCGTCGCCTGCGAGACCGCCTCGTGCACGGGCACGACGGGCCACTCGTGGTCGAGGCGCAGGCGCTCGACGCCGCCGTGTCCGTCGGGGCGGACGGCGACGGGCTCGCCGTGGATGGCCGTGGCGACCTCGAGGACGAGCTCGCGCGTCAGCACGCGCATCGTGTTGTAGTCGCCGTGCGCGGCGTACGCCTCGACGGAGGTGAACTCCGGGTTGTGCGTCGCGTCGGCGCCTTCGTTGCGGAAGTTGCGGTTGAGCTCGAAGATGCGGTCCATGCCGCCGACGGCGAGTTCCTTGAGGAACAGCTCCGGCGCGATGCGCAGGTACAGGTCGGCGTTGTACGCGTTGATGTGCGTGCGGAACGGTCGCGCGCTCGCGCCACCGTGCACCGCCTGCAGCATCGGCGTCTCGACCTCCATGTAGCCGCGCTCCTCGAACGCGCGACGCAGAGCGCTGACGCCCCGCGAGCGCGCGCGCAGCAGATTTGCCGAATCCTTGTTGACGATGAGGTCGAGGTAGCGCTGACGCACGCGTGCCTCGGGGTTGGTGAAGCCCGTGTGGTCGCTGGGGATGGGGCGCAGCGACTTCGACGCCATGCACCACGACGACGCGAGCAGCGACGGTTCGCCGCGACGGCTGTGGCCGAGTGTGCCCGTCACGGAGACGTGGTCGCCGACGTCGACGGTGCGTCGCCACAACCGCATGAGCTGCGGATCGACAGCGCCCGCCTCGAGCACGACCTGCAGGCGCACGTCGTGCTCCTCGATGAAGGCGAACACGACGCCGCCGAGGTCGCGCAGCGCTCGTACGCGGCCGCTGAGGGAGACGACGCCGGCGTCCACCCCGTTGCCTTCGACAATCGCTTTGCGGGCAAGATCGACCGTCATCGTGTACGGCACGTCGACGGGGTAGGGCTCCATGCCGGCCTCGCGCAGGACGTCGAGCTTGGCGTGGCGCACGCGCTGCTGCTCGGTGAGGCGCTGCACGGGTCGTGCGGGCGTGAGCAGCTCCTCGTCCTGCGCGACGACGAGCTGCGCCAGCGGTGCTTCGACGCCGTCGGGCAGGTGGACGATCGTGTCCGCGTCGTGGCTGGGGCGCGGTGCGTGGCCGGGCAGGAAGCCCTCGGCGCGGCCGGAGGCGATGCCGATGAGTGGCAGGCTGCCGACGGAGTCGAAGCAGACGAACCGGGTGTCCCAGCGCGGCAGGTACTTGGCGTTCGCCTCGTACAGCGATTCGAGCTGCCAGAAGCGGTTGCCGATCGACAGGATGCGGTCGGCGAGGCGCACGCCGATGCCGGCGCCCACCTTGTCGGCACCGGTGAACACGGAGCGGAACATCGCGAAGTTGAGCGACACGTCGCGCACCCCGAGGTCGGACGCCGCGTCGGCGAGCGCCGCGACCATCGCCTCGTTGACGCCGTTGGGCGCCTTCGGGGAACGGCGCATCAGGTCGAGCGACAGCCCTCGCATGCCCCACGGCACGAACGACTGCAGTGCGACGATCTGACCCTGTGCGTCACGGACGAGGACGGCGACGCAGCGGCCGTCCGTCGCGTCCTCGAGGCGGTTGAGGGCCATCGAGAAGCCGCGGTCGGGTTCGTCGCCACGCCACTTCTCGGACAGTTCGGTGATCTGGTGCAGCGTCTCGGCGTCGAGACGCGAGTGGCGTTCGACGTCGACGGTGCAGCCGGCCTCACGCACGCGCGCGACGGCGCGCTTGACGGGGCGCATCGCGCGCCCTTCGAGGCTGAACGTGTCGAGTTCGACCACGGCTTCGTCGCCGAGGGGGCGGGCCTTGAGCCCGGCCTCGACGTAGGCGCGCGCACCCGTCTCCGAGGCGGACAGGACGCCGGAGCGCCACGCGTGCTCGCGGGCGAGGGCCTGCCAGGCGCCGATGGCGGCGGGCCATGACTCACGGGCACCGAGCGGGTCGCCGGAGGCGAGGCAGACGGAGCCGATGACGCGGTAGCTGACGGCGGCCTCGCCGTCGGGGGAGAACACGACCGACTTGTCGCGGCGCGTCGCGAAGTAGCCGAGCGAATCCTGGTTGCCGTGCAGCGCGAGCAGGCGGCGTACGTGCAGTTCGTCGGCGGCCGACTGCACCTCGGAGCGTTCGGCCGATTCGGTGTAGCGCCACACCGTCAGCAGCAGCACGCCGGCGGCGAGGATGCCGGCGAACGCGGCGAGCCAGTGGGGCCCGTTGGCGCCGTCGGAGATGCCGTGCGGCATGGAGATGCCGGTGACGCTGCGGATCGAGAACCACAGGTGCTCACCGCCGTGCAGGTCGCCGGGGGCCGCCCAGGAGAGCATGAAGATGACGGCGATGCAGGCGAGCAGACCGGCTAGCAGCGTGACGATCGCGCGCCGCAGGGAGCCTGAGCGCATGCGGGCCGGGAAGTCCTTGCGCCGGATGACGAGCAGGACGAGCCACGCGCCGGTGACAATCGTCGTCACGACGATGAGGGCGATCGTGATGTCGTCGACTTCCTCGTCGAGGCTGTCCGTGCAGATGCTGACGGCGACGATCGCGCAGGCCACGAACTGGAGGGTGAGCACGGCGAGGGCGACGACCCACGCGGCGCGCAGCCCGCGCTTCAGGGCTGCGGCGGTGATGAGAAGACACAGGGCGAGGAAGAGACTCGGGCCTGCGGGGACGCCGACGACGGCGAAGAGGTCGTCGACCCAGTCGGCGAAGTCGCTGCGCGGCAGCGGGATCGACACGAGCGACCACACGCCGCCCAGGGCGACGAGCAGCCCCAGCAGCTTGGGCAACCATCCGTGGTCGTTCGCCACCGCGGGGTGGTGACGGGTGGGGGTGCTCATGCTGACGGTGCTCCTTCGACGTGCTCTGCGTTCGTTGCGGGATGGGGGGTCTCTGGGAGGCGGGCTGCTTCCTGTCTCGCGCGTTCGGCGCGGGCCCAGAGGTTGAGTGTCAACAGTGCGAGGGCCTGGAGGGCGGCTTCGAGCAGGATCTCGAACTGGCTCGTGTAGGCGCCGAGGGAGTTGGCGACGGCGAGCATGAGGACCATCGCGATGGAGCCGTAACGGAACGCACGCTCGACGTTCTGGTGCTTCGGGCTCATGGCGCGGAACGCGATGAGCGACAGGATGCCTGCGATGACACCGACGGCCGCTGACGCGAGGTACATCGACGCCGCGAGCGAACCGAGCTTCACGCGATCGTCAGCAGCAGCCCGCCCCAGAGGGCGCGCGCGATGTGGGAGACCTCGCCGCCGACCCGCGGGTAGCCTGTCAGGACGAGGTACGCGCGCGTCGCCGCGATCGTGACGGCGCAGGCACCGGCGAACAGCAACACGAGCGACGAGGCGTCCTCGCACGGAACGATGCCGCGGGAGCCGCCGCGCCCTGACGGGGCCGACGACGCGCCTGCAGGCGTCGACGAGCCCTCTCTGGCAGGGGTGGCAGTCATGTCATGACGCTAGCAAAGCGTTTCGCCCCTGCCTGGAAGACCGTGCGGCCTGCGGGGCGCCCTCTTCGCGCGCGATGGCGCGGAATCGGGCACGCCGGGGGCGCGTGACGGGTCGCACATCACACCCGACAGCCGTCGTCCCCCCATGAGCGGGCGAAACGGATGTCGGGTTCGTTTATGCGGTGGTGTCCCCGGCGTGCGTGTGCCCCAGCTGCTCTTCGAGTGCTGTCGCGACGGCTTCGAACTCGGCGAGAGCCGCGGTGAGATCCTCGACGATCTCGCGCGCGATGACATCGGGTGATGGCAGGGAAGCGAGGTCCTCGAGTGATTCGTCGCGCAACCAGGTGATGTCGAGGTTGGCCTTGTCGCGGGCGACGATCTCGTCGTAGGTGAAGGCCTTCCACCGCTCTGATTCCTTGCGGTTCTCGCGTTCGCCCACGCGGTAGTTGTCGACGAAGTCGTCGAGGTCCGCCCGTGTGAGCGGGTTCTGCTTGAGGGTGAAGTGCTTGTTGGTCCGCAGGTCGTAGACCCACAGCTTCTGCGTCCACGGCCGGCCAGGCCGCGCCATCTTGCGGTCGAAGAACAGCACGTTGGCCTTGATGCCCTGGGCGTAGAAGATGCCCGTGGGCAGGCGCAGCATCGTGTGCAGGTCGTAGTCGTTGAGCAGTTTGCGACGGATGGTCTCGCCGGCGCCGCCTTCGAAGAGGACGTTGTCGGGCAGCACGACGGCGGCGCGACCGTTGGTCTCGAGGATCGTCATGATGTGCTGCACGAAGTTGAGCTGCTTGTTGCTCGTCGTGGCGACGAAGTCCTGTCGCTCGATCTCGCGGTCGTCACGGCTCTCGCGTCCGTCCGCGCCCATCATCGTGACGGATGACTTGCGCCCGAAGGGTGGGTTGGAGAGCACGACCGACCACCGTTCGCCCGTGTCGGCGCTCAGCGAGTCGCGGACGTGGATGAGTGAGTCGCCGTTGCTCGATCCCATGCCGTGCAGCAGCAGGTTCATCGCGGCGAGGCGAGCGGTGCCGTCGACGAGTTCGACGCCGTGCGCGAACGAGTGCTGCAGGTTGTGCCGCTGGTTGGGCGTCATCTCGTTGACATTCGCGGAGGCGTGCTCGTGGGCGACGAGGAGGAAGCCGCCCGTGCCGCAGGCTGGGTCGGTGACGCGGTCGTCGACTCCGGGGTCGACGACGTCGACGATAGCTTGGATGAGGGCGCGGGGCGTGAAGTACTGCCCGGCGCCCGAGCCCTTGTCGCTCGCGCCCTTGGCGAGGAGGCCTTCGTAGGCGTCACCGTTGATGTCGGTGCCTGTCTGCGACCAGTTCTCCTTGCCGATGAGGTCGACGACGAGGCGGCGCAGCTTCGCGGGGTCGGTGACGCGGTTCTGCGCCTTGCGGAAGATGGTGCCGATGACACCCTCTTCGCGTGCGAGGCCGTTGAGGATGCGGGTGTACTCGAGTTCGAGATCGTTGCCGGTGGCCTGCACGAGGCGATCCCACGAGTACTCCTCGGGGATGATTCGCTCGGCCTTGAGGGGCCGCTTGGCGCGTTCGTCGGCCATCTTGAGGAACAGCAGGTAGGTGAGCTGTTCGGTGTACTCGATGACGCCGACGCCGTCGTCGCGCAGGACGTCACAGTACGACCAGAGTTTGTCGACGAGCTGCCGTGCGGTGGTCATGAGTCCCCTTGGCTGATGGAGCGGGCATTCTTGCAGAGTCGGAATGAGTCGATCCGCTTACCTTATGGCTCGCGTGGCCGCGACGGCGCGGCAGCGCCGATCGGCCGGTACTTGTGGGCATCGAGGGTTCTTGGCGGCCACACAGCGGGGCAGCCTTCACTCTCAGAGTCCAACTCAGAATCTGACTGTTGGAGTGTGAGTGGGACTCTGGACAGATTTTCGAGGGGCCCGGACTCATAACTGCTCACTGCCGAAGGCGAGGAGGAGCGAAACCGTGGTCGAGCATGGGGACGGCGGACCCCGCGTCTTGCAGGACTCGCGATGTCAGCCGTCTGTGCGGGGTCTTCAGGCCTTCGGAACCCCGCCGAGGTCGTCGAGTTCGCTGTCGCCGATGTCGGCGAGCATGGCAACGGCTGCGCCGCGGGAGCCGTCGAGCTGGGCGAGCGCGGCACGGACTGCGCCGTTGATCTCGTCGCGGTGGTTGTCGATGTACTCACGAACAGCGTCCTCGACGACGCTCTTCTTGGACTTTGTGAGGAAATGCGCGGTGTGGGAGACGAGTTCATCCGTCTCCTCAGACACCTTGATCGGTGCGAGCGCAGGCATGTCACGTCCCTCTCAATAGAGGTACCAAATGGCACTTGGATACCAAGGCTAGCTCGAAGCAGGGTCCGGGAGAAATCAGGAGCATGTCAGCCTCGGTCGAGGCCATGGGGACACGCCTGCGGCGAGGTGGGCCAGCCCTTACAGGTCCCGGCGTTCGACGACGTAGACCTGACGCAGCGGCAGGCGGTCGCGCCATGCCAGTGGTAGTGCCGGGTAGTGCGCGACGACGAGACGCGCCACGTCCGGGCCATCGAGAAGGCGCAGGTTCTGGCGCTCGCGTTCGACGTCCCGTGCCTCGCGGCTGTACGTGCCGAGCGTGACGAACAGGCCGTGTTCGTCCTTCGGTGCCAGCACGCCGAGCAGCTGCTGCACTTCGGGTCGCCCCGCCGTGCCGGCCCGATGCTTGCACTGCACCTTGATGAGCGGCGGTTCCAACCCGAGGGTGTCGCGGTGCGCGATGACGTCGATGCCGCCGTCGGCGCCCGCCCTCGTGGTGCGTGCGACGTACCCCATGGCGGTGAGGAGGTCGGCGGTGAAGAACTCGAATTCGCGGTCGCTCACGTCTTCGAGCAAGGTGCGGATGATGAAGTCCGACGTCGACTGTTCGATGGCTTCTGCGTCAGGCAGTTCTACGGCCTCTGGAGAGGTTTCGTCGTTCAGCTCGGGCGTGATGCTTGCCGGGTCACTTTCGTGCGACAAAGGCGAGGTGAGGAATGCGTCTTCAGTAGGGGCGTCGAGGAAGGCTTCGAAGATCTGCTCATGACGCTTCACCTGGAAGAGCGTGAGAGCAGAACCGATCTCATGGAGGGCGCTCTGCGGGAAGAGCCCCCGCGGCACGTTCGTCTTGAGCCATTCGACGCGGCGGCGGTGTGGGTGCAGACGAGCGGTGGCACTGAACTCGTACGGGCCAACCACGCGACCGAAGTTTAGGGTGCTCGTCGCCTTGTCCGGTGCGACGACGAGGTCGCCCTCGCGCATCGTGAAGGCGAAGCGCAGCAGGATGCCGGCCCAGACGGGGATGGCGCCGGGCTTGGCCCCGGGGTAGCGGCGCATCAATTCGGCTTTCATGCGCTCACGGTCGTCGCCGATCGTGCGCAGATCCGGCATCTCCTCCCACCCGAGCGAGACGAAGCCGCCGGAGACGAGTTCGTCACCGATCGCGTCGTTGTGAATGCCCCACATGGTCATGTCAGCTCGCCTTCAGTGGTTGCGGCTCGGGGAGTGGTGTCGGTCAGTCGCAGAATGAGTGCCCCTGTCACATGCACCATGAGCCAGGCGTCGGCGATGGAGGCTGTCGAGTTCTTGTGTGCATCTCCGGTCGTGCTTCGGTCAGCGCTCGCCCAGTCGACGAAGGCACTGATTCCGCTGAGGAGGTTCTGGTCGTGGGCCGTCACCAGACGGCGCTTCTTGGCGTCCTTCCAAAGAGGGCCGAGTGCGTTTCCATTGCATCCGAGATCTTCGAGGACGTGTTGGAGGGCCGATCCGGCGTCGGTGATGGCATTACCCGCGTCCCCCGCAGCGATCTGCTTGAGTGCCGCCAGGAAGGACGCGTGGGCGTCCTTGTGCTTCTCGGTGACGAGGAGACGGAGCGTCGGCTCTACCACATCGTGATGGAGCGCGTCGGACTCAAAAGGAACGAACTCGCAGTCGATGCTCTTGAACGCGACTCGGTGAGCTACGAAGATCGCGTTGATTGCCTCCTCAAGAAACTCCGCAACATTGACGCGCTGTCTCTTGGCTACACGCATTAAAGCTTCTAGTGCTGACAGACAGACGGGGGTGTCGTCACAGATCTGCCAGTCGCCCGGGCGCCATGGGGCAGAATCATCACCTAGGTCTGTGCATAGAGTGAATTGAATTTCACGTCCAAGATCGTAGAAATCCCAGCCTTCCTGCGCTTCCTGGTCCACCATGGCCCATAGGGATGCGATCTTCACTCGCGCAGGACGCGGTATGTCGCTAGTCCAAAACGACTCGCCGTTTTCCTCGCGTTCGGAGAGCTCGGCAAGTCGCTTTCGCTCCGCAAAGAGAGGCATGAATTAACCTTCCGATTCGTGGTGAGGTGTCAGGCGCCCTGAGAGCGCGGCGGTGAGGACGGCTCGGCGCAGGGCAGCAGCCCGAGTGGCGGCTGTTCGCAGGGCGGTGCGCCCGCGCTCGATTTTCTCCCGGTGATTGTTGCACTCAGCCACTATCTCTCCTTGGGTCATGAGATCTGGCACCGGGATTCGCAGTGAACGAATTGCGGGCCCGTTGATCTGGGGGACGTTGGAGCCGTCTGAGATCTCGCGAAGGTCGACGCCTTGGAACCAGTGCCACAAGTACTCAGGGTTTAAGGAGGGCCCTGGGATGAGTCCCATCGTGTTGAGGTCGTAGGCGGCCCCGGATGACAAGAGCCGCTTTTTATTCGTTGCGATGGCGCCGCCACGCTTGGGTAGCACCAATGTCCCGGCGGGTCGAATATGCAACCTCAATTCCGCTGCGTCTGATCGAGAGACGGCGGTCCTGGAGGCAGTGAGAAATTTCCCGTCGCCCATGTTCATGTCACCGACCTTGTAATAGGCGACGTAGTCATCTTTGAGTCGATCGACAAGTCGATCGGCAAGGCCGCTGGGGGTTTGCCCATTGGCGATAGTGACCAGACGGGAAAGATCGACATGCTCCCCGCGCCCATGTCGGAATGCCTCGAACACTCCGCGGGCAGCGACTGGGAGTAACCGCTCGGCGGAGGCGAGGGAGGCGTCGGCGGCGTCGAGGTGGGCCACCTGCTCCTCCACTATCTCCACGATCCGCCGCTGCTCGGGGAGGGGCGGTACCGGCAGCTGAAAGGATTTCACCTTGCCAAAGTCCAATGAGGCGACGGTCGTGCCGGCCTTGCGAGTCCCAGTCAGCAACGGATGCTCAAAGGCTCGGAAGGCATGAGCGAGCCATTCGGGAGTCACGATATCGGCGTGCGGAACTAGGGCCTTCATATCCTGGTTCAGCGTCGTGGGGAAGCTGACGAGGGTCGAGGGTAGGGCCCGCTCCAATATGCCTGAACGCACCACAAAAGCGACCGCGCCTGCGGGGACCATACGCACGGCTGAGCCGCTCACCGCGGCGTCAGTGATCTTGTCTCGCGTGCCGCTGAGGCGAGTCTCCCCCATGTCTTTGGGGCTCAGCCATGGGACGGTTCCACCGTCCCAGAATTCTGGACGTGACTTGGAGGGTGTCCCGCCGCCGAACCACGTGCCGACCTCGTCAAGGGTCATCGTGCGCCACCCGTCAGGCACGTTCATGCGGTGAGCTCCTTGTCGAGGCTTTCGAGAAGATTGCCGGCGTTGTCGCCGAGGTCGCGCAGGGCGCCGTCGACGCCGCCGCGCTGGGTGAACGGTTCCGCGTCGAGCGCGTCGACCGTGATGCCGGCCGAGGTGACGACGAAGTCGCGCATGCGGTCGAGCCACCAACGTTCCGTCTCCGAGAACGTCGCGCCCGCCTGCGCCTGCTGCGCGAGCCAGCTTTCATAGCGCTCCTGCACCACGTCCTCGTACGGCACGAGTTCATCGTCGAGATCCAACGCATAGCGCAGGAGCGACACGAGGTCGGTGGCCCGGGCGTGCGGGTTCGGGCGCACCTTGGCGCCGTCCAACTGCTCGTAGGCCGCCCACAACTTCTCGGTTGTCCACCGCTCCGGGGTGCGCTCGATCTGCCGGGCCAGGTCGTCGAGAGCCTTGAAGGGCACCCGGTGGGTCTTGAACTCATCGAGAACCTGAAGCGCCGTGATCTCGTCGCGGTTGTCCTCCAGGTACTTCTTCCACGACTCGACGATCTCCAGCGCGGAGTCGGCGCGCGAAACCCCCTCGGCACGCCGGATCGTGTCACGCGTGACCTCGTCGATGATGCGGTCGTGCTGCCGCCGCAGTTCCATGATGCGTGAACGCAGCACTGGGTTGTCGGCCAGAGGCGCCACCGCCTCGTCGAGAAGGTCACGCACCGCCGCTGCCGGGTCGGGCGCGCCCTCAGAGGCGGCCGCCTGCACGTCCGGGTTCACGGCGTGCACGAGCCCGCGCACGATGGAGCCCAGATCGGAACTCGGCCCGGCGACGTCGTCCAGCTCGGCGCGTTCGGCGTCGCTCACCTGACGCTCCAACGCGGCCAGGCGCGATGCGAGGGTCGCCGTCTCGTCCTCGGTCAGCTCGTACGCGGCAGCCTTCTTGAGCAGCTTCTCCAGGCTGACGCCGGGTTCACGGTTGAGCGGCGGAGCCACGAACTCGTGCTCGGTCACGCCCACGGCGTCGACGAGGACGAAGTGCGTCTTCGCCTCGGCATCCGGCGTCACCGCCTGGAAGTCCGACTTCGAGATCGTGCGCGCCCCACGGCCCTTCATCTGCTCGAAGTACTGCCCCGAGCTGACGTCGCGCATGAAGATGACGCACTCCAACGGTTTCACGTCCGTGCCGGTCGCGATCATGTCGACCGTCACCGCGACACGCAGCTGAGAGCTCGTGCGAAAGGCCTTGAGGTGGCCCTTGGGATCTTTCGCGCTGTACGTGATCTTGGCCGCGAACTCGTTGCCGCGGCCAAACACCTCACGCACGCACCGCACGATCTCCTCGGCGTGCGCGTCATCCTTCGCGAAGATGAGCGTCTTCGGCACCTCGCTGCGACCGGGGAAGATGTGAGTGAACAGCTTGTCGCGATACGTCTCCAGGACGAGACGGATCTGCGACGTCGACGTCACCATCCGATCGAGCTGGGTGGGCGTATAGACGACGTCCTCGTCGAGCGTCTCCATCCGCTTCTCACGGGTCCGACGATCGACCAGCGGCACATGCGTACCCGCCTCGATGCGGCTGCCCTCAGCCGTCACCTCCGTCTCGATGCGGAAGATCTCGAAGTCGACGTTGACGCCGTCTGACACCGACTCCTCGTACGTGTACTCGCTCACGAGGTTCTGCCGGAAGAATGCGAACGTCTGCTTGCCGGGCGTCGCGGTCAACCCGATGACGTGCGCGTCGAAGTACTCGAGCACGGCCCGCCACTGCCCGTAGATCGAACGGTGCGCCTCGTCGACGATGATGAGGTCGAACGTCTCGGGCGGCAGGGCGGCGTTGTAGGTGACGGTCACCGGCTTGTCGGGGATCTGGCTGTCGAGCATCGCGTCGTCGCCGGCGGGGACGTTCTCGCCGCGCAGCGTCTTGAAGACGCGCTGGATCGTCGAGATGACGACGCTCGCCGAATCCGCCGGAGCGTCGCTCTTCAGCTTGTCGACGGGGTAGAGCTCGGTGAAGCGGCGGCCGTCGTCAGGCGTACGGAAGTTGGCGAACTCGGCCGCCGTCTGATCGGCCAGGTTGTTGCGGTCGACGAGAAACAGGACGCGCTTGAAGCCGCCGAACCGCAGTAGCCGGTAGCTGGCTGTCACAGCCGTGTACGTCTTGCCCGCACCGGTGGCCATCTGCACGAGCGAGCGGTCGAACCGCTGTTCGCGCAGGCTGCGCTCGATGCCCGTGATCGCCGTGATCTGGGCCGGACGCAGCGCCCGCTCGTCGAGCTCGGGCATGGTCTGCAGGGCGCCGCGCCACGTCGGCGCGTCGGGGTTGGTGCGTGCATCGGCGATGATCGAGAGCAGCGTCTCCGGCTTCGGAAAGTTGAACACCGCCCGCGCGCGAGGATGCGGGTCGTAACCGTTCGTGAAATGCGTCTCCGACCCGGACGCCTCGAAGACGAACGGCAACTTGCCGTCGACCATCGTCGCGCGCAGCTTCTGCGCATCAGTGAGGCCCTGGGCGTACATCGACGACTGCCACTCGACCCCCGACAGCGTCTTGCCCATCGGCTTCGCCTCGACGACGCCGACCACGCCCTTGTTGAGATACAGCAGGTAATCGGCGCGTCCATGCCCCGACTTCATCGTCACCTCACGGACGGCGACGCCGACCGCCGCGCCAAGGGCCTGATCCTTGAGATCCTGAACGACCCATCCGGCCCGCGTGAGCTGCTCGTCGATCAGCCTGCGCGCACGCTGCTCGGCTTGAAGGCGCTCGTCGTCGGTCATGGAGTCAGATTAGTTGGCTTCGCGACAGAGGGCGTGGGTGACGAGAATCTGCCTGCCCCTGCCCGGCGGACGAGTGATTCCGCCTGAGCGCGCCCGTCACCAGGGATGCTCGGCGAAGTCCTTGAGAAAGACGCCGTACTGGTCGATTCCGTTCTCACCCATGACGATCGGGTCGTAGACGCGGGCGGCGCCGTCGACGAGGTCGAGCGGCGCGTGCCAGCCCTCCTCGGCGATGCGCAGCTTCTCGTGGTGCGGGCGTTCGTCGGTGATCCAGCCGGTGTCGACGGCCGTCATGAGGATCTTGTCGGTCGCGAACATCTCACCCGCCGACGTGCGCGTCATCATGTTGAGCGCCGCCTTCGCCATGTTCGTGTGCGGGTGGCCGGGGCCCTTGTAACGGCGCGAGAACTGCCCCTCCATCGCCGAGACGTTGACGACGTACGCGCGCCGCGCCCCCCGCGCGACGGCCGCACGCATCGCCGGGCGCAGACGGCTGACGAGCAGGAACGGCGCTGTTGAATTGCAGAGTTGCACTTCGAGGAGTTCCAGCGGATCGACTTCCTCGACCTTCTGCTTCCAACTGTTCGTGTCGACGACGTCGGGCAACAGGCCACCCGCGTCGACCGCCGTGCCCGCCCGATGCGCCTCGAGGCTCGCCTGCCCCGCCGACAGAGCGAGCGACGTCATCGCCGCCGCGCTGCGGGACGGGTCGAGAGCGTCGGACGGGTTGAGCGGGCCGGCCGCGGGCGTGACGCCGGGCGCATGGACGTCACGTCCGGCGTCGGGCTGGGGCTCGGCTTCGTCAGTGGCGTGGGTGTGCTGATAGGCCGCGAGGGTGCCGGCGAGGTTCGCGGGGTGAGCGTCACTGATGCGGTCGAACTGGACGATCTGCGGCAGCTTGACGTCGCGCGGCAGCGGAAGCTCTTCTCCCGCAGTGAGATTCGAGTACGCTCCCGGCGAGCGACGCACCGTCTGCGCCGCGTTGTTGATGAGGATGTCGAGCGGGCCGTCGGCCGCGACCTCGTCGGCGAGGGCGATGACCTGCGTCGGGTCACGCAGGTCGATGCCGACGATCTTGAGGCGGTCGATCCACTCCGGTGAGTCGGCGAGCTCCGCGAAACGACGCGCGGCGTCGCGGGGAAAACGCGTCGTGATCGTCAGGTGCGCGCCGTCGCGCAGCAGCATGAGCGCGATGTACATGCCGATCTTGGCGCGACCGCCCGTCAGCAGGGCGCGCTTGCCGCACAGATCGACGCGCTGGTGACGCTTCGCGTGACTCATCGCCGCGCAGTTCGGGCACAGCCAGTGATAGAACGCGTCGACGGTCGTGTACTTGGCGTGGCAGATGTAGCACCCGCGCGGCGTGTTGAGCTCTCCGGCGACCTCACCGATGACGTTGGACGTCAACGGGATTCCCTTCGTCTCGTCGTCGATGCGCAGCGGCGAACCCGTCGCCGTCGACGCCAGCACCTTCGCGTCCTGCTCGCGCAACGGGCCGAGCTCAGCAGCCCTCGCCTCCGCGCGACGCGCCTTGCGCACCCGCTTGTACATCGTGCCCGCGGCGCGCTTCACCGTCTCGATGTCGGGGTGGCCCGCGGGCAACTCGTGCAGCATCCCGATGACGCGCAACGTCGTCGCCATGTCCTCGGCATCGATCGCGGTCTCGGCGAACAGCTGTTCCTGCTCAGGTGTGACGGACGCGTCGTCACGGGCGTCGTCGTCCTCTGCGGGCTGTTCGTTCACGCCGTGATTCTAGAGGTTGCCGGTGAGGCGAGCCGGCGCTGCCCTCATGGGTGGGTGTGCCTCCCCGTGAGACTCTGCCCCGCCATGACCGGAGCCGGCGGTGTTTTCGCGGGGCGGGTGGCGGTGGGGTCGGCGCGCAGGGCCTCGGGGGCGTTCGGCTGAACGCGAGGTCAGCAGGTGAAAGGTGCACGATGAACCACGAACACCGCAAGATCTCACTCGCGGAACGACTCATCGTGACGCTCGTCGACGGCATCTCGCTGGCCGTCATGGCCGTCGTCCTGATCCGCATGGCGAGCACCGGCGCCCACCCCGTCGCGGTGTGCCTCATGGCTGCGGCGCTCGTCGGGGCGCTCGTCGTCGCCATGCGCCTGTGGCGCGGTTCGCAGGGCTGACGTTCGGCGCCGCCCGCCGGGTGTCGTCCGCGCGGTGAAATCGGCCTGGCGTGGCCGGCTCGGCCGCCGGGGCGTGTCCCCCTACGCTCGTCTTCTTGGCGCCGCCGGTCTGTACCCATCTGCGATTTTCGTCCACATCCGTGACGGGGGCCGACGACGCGAACGTGGACGAAGATCGCCGATGTGACAGAGGACCGCACATGGGGACGCGGTTCGCGAAGGTGGACGGACATTGCGAATGTGGACGAGATTCGCAGGTGGGGCCGGGTGTCTCAAGGTGCGCCGTCTCTGTTAGCCGTCGGACGAGGTGACGGGGGGTGGTGCGGCGTCAGAAAGCAGTCGCTCGCTGCGCACGACCAGATCGTCCGACGGCGGGCTTGCATGACGGGTGGCCCACCGTCGCGCTGTCCGCGTTGTTGACGGGCACCGCCGACAGGGCTCCCGGGAATGGCCCCGTCGCGTTGACGACGCGTGGCCGGACGGCGCGCTTCTCGTGTTCCTGGGCGCTGCCGGCAGGTCGCGTGGCTGTTCCGGGTGGCTCCGGCGCGCTGTCGACGCGTGGCCAGACGGCGCGCTTCTCGTGTTCATGGGCGCCGCATTCGCCGGCGTCGTGGCGCAGGCCGTCATCGATCGGCTGTGCTCAGAAGACGGTGTGCAGCGTGTGAACGGCGGCGGACGGGTCGCCCGAGCCATACGGCGACACCGCACGACCCCTGCCATCTCATGTCGTAAGGCCGAGCGCCGGCTCACCGCGTCGTGTCATGGTGCTCAGCGCACCCTCATCGACGCGTGACACAGTAGGCGTCGTGACCGACGAACGCACCCATCCGGACGACGACGCCTGGCGCTACGTTCCCCCGCGACCGCGCGAGACCCCGGCGTCGGTTCCGGGTTCGCCCGCGCCGGATTCCCGGGCGCACACGTCGGCAGCTTCCGCGAGCGACGCCGCGGCACCGACGGGGCAGCAGCCCAACGCATGGCACGAAGGCGCGCCCATGCCGGACGGTTGGTCACAACCGCCCACAGGATCGATGGCGTCGCCTCCTCCGGCGCCGAACGCCCCCGGTGCGGGATCGTTAGCCCCGGGCGGGTGGCCCCCGCCGTCAGCTCCCGGGCCCGCAGCTTCGGGCGCGCCTGCGCCGGCGGGTTGGTCCCAGCCGTCAGCTCCGCAGCCTCAGTATCCGCCTGGGGTGTTGTTGGCGCCGGCGTCGCCCGGCGCTGCGTATCCCGTTGCAGCGCAAGCCGGTCCGCGCAAGCCACCCCCGGCGTGGGCATTCGAGCAACCGAAGCCGTTGCCGTATCACCGCATGGCACGCATCGACTGGCGCGTCGCGCAGTGGTGGCGTCCTTTCGCGACGCTGGGTGTGGCGTTCGGTGTCACGATCGTCATGATGATCGCGCTGGGCGTCGTCGCGCTCGCATGGGAGGGCCTCGGCCTGCCCGCTGCGAGCGAGAGCCTCGAGGACGGTGGCAACCCGGCCGACCTGATGGCGATGCTCGGTCCGCTCGCGGCGCTCGTCCCCATCGTCGTGCTCGCGTCGTGGTGGGGCGCCGGGCGTCGCGGGTCGATCCACTCGGTGTTCGGGCGATTCCGCTGGGGTCTGCTGGGGCGTGCGGCGCGCGTCGTCGTGCCGATCTATGCCCTCGTGATCCTCGTGCCGCCCCTGCTGTTCGGCCGCGACGAACTGACGGTGCCGCCTCTCTCGGCGTCACTCGTCGCGTCGTACGTCATCATCCTCGTGCTGACGCCGTTGCAGTGCGCGGGCGAGGAGTACCTGTTTCGCGGCATGCCGCAGCAGGCGCTCGGGACGTGGCTGAAGTCGCCGCTGTGGGGCATCATCCTGCCCGTGCCGCTGTTCATGCTCGGCCACGGGTATGACTGGGTCGGCCAGATCGACATCGCCTGCTTCGCGTTGTGCATGGGAGCGCTGGTGTGGCGCTCCGGCGGCCTCGAACTGGCGATCCTCGTGCATGCGGCGAACAACACGATGTCGTTCTTGCTCGCGCCACTGACGCCGAACTCGCTCGAGCAGGGCGCCGTCAACCCTGCTGCGCTGCTGTTCTCGCTGCCGCTGATCTTCGGCATCACGGCGTGGCTGTGGTGGTGGGTCGGCAAGCAGTACGGCGTCGACTGGAAGACCCCCGTCCGACGTCTCCCCGGCCCGCAGCACGAACAGGTCGGCCGCTGGTTGTGACCAGCTGCGATACGCGTCCGCATCTGCGATTTTCGTCCACATTCGCCGCGGTTGTTCGTCGCGGGGCGGCAGGTGCGCGACGTCATCGGCGCTTTCGTCTCCGCGTGACGTGCCGGTGAGCTCGCCCGATAGCCATGACGCCCGGCGGGCGCGACGCTGCGATCGTCGTCGGGCACTGGCGAATGCCGAATGTGGACGAAAATCGCAGGTGTGTCACGTCGGGGAGCAGGCCGCGCCTGGCGGGGGCGGGGCTGGCCCTTCAGAGGCCTCGCTGGTGTCGAGGCGTGGTGGAGTTCTCGATCGCCAGGTGCCAATCGCCCTGCGGCTCACGCGGTTCGTCGGCCCGAAGGACGGCGTGCCAGGCGTCCTCGAGGCGGTCCTTGCCCACGAGCAGGCTGGAGATGTAGGTGAACTCGTGGAAGCCGTTGCCCCAGGCTGCTCTCCAGCTGCCGACGTTGCCCGCGTACGCCTCCCAGATGATGGTCTCGAGGCCCAGCGAGTCAAAGCCATACTCGACAGCCGCCGCCACGGCGCGCGTCATCACGCCCCGCCCGCGCGCCCAGGGGCTGAGCGCGAAACCGACGCTCGCCGCGCCGTAGGAGAAACCGCGCCCCCACGTCGTCAGGTCGATCGAACCTGCCATGCGGCCGTCGACCTCGATGGCCCACCAGATCGCGTCGCGGCTCGGCCCCGTCATGCGCGTGACGAACTCGAGCGCCATGTCGCGCGTGTAGTTCGCGGGCGTCGTCGTCCACCGCTGGACGAGCGGGTCGGCGCCACGTCGCGTCACCTCGTCGGCGTCGTCGATCGTGTGGGCGCGCAGCACCACACCGTCACGCTCGAGGCGCGGCACCGGGATCGGTTCGAGGTCGGCGGGGTTCGTCATCGTCCGAGCGTAGGCGTGCTCGACGTACCGTGTCGCGTGGATTTCGGGTGGGGTCTGCCAGGGGTGCCGGGATACGCCACGCGTCGGGTTCGCAGATCAGGGCCTGCTGCAGGTGGCAGCGTGGCGGGTAACTCACGAGTAGGCGCGTAGTTGTCTGCCTACTCGTGAGTTAGTCGCCATCTTGCGCCTGTCTTCGATCAGCCGCCCGCTCTCGGGCGCGACGTCGAGGGCTCGCCGTCAGCCCTTGAACGCGTCGACCGGCGGGATGACGTAGTACGAGCCGGTCTCGGCGTTCGAGTACTTCGTCAGTTCGTCGCGCGGGTGGTCACCGACGCCGGCCATCGATTCGAGCATGTCGTGCAGGCGCTTCTGCTCGCACGCGAAGCCGACGAACATCGTGCCGTGCTCGCCGACGTCACCGAACGGCATGTTGCGGCGCACGATGTGGCCGAAGTCGTCCTGGTCGGTGCGTTCGGCGTGCGATGTCTCGGGCTTGGGGTCCATCTCGATCGAGTCGACCTTGGAGCGGCCGATGACCTTCTCCTGCTCCTCCGTGGAGAGGGCCTCCCACTTCGCCTGCTTGTGCGGCCACTTCTGCAGCAGCAGCACGCTCGAGCCGGCGCCCGGCTTGCCGTCGGCGACGATGGCCTCGTCGTACTGCTCGATCGTCGTCGGGTTCTCGGTGCCGTCGATGAAACCCGTGAGGTCGCGGTTCGTCTGGTAGACCCAGCCCTCCGTCTCGTCGACGACGCGTGTGCCGGGCACGACCTGGCGCGTCAACGAGATGAGGTGACGCGTCGCGTCGAACACCTTGTCGCGCGCGCCGCCGAACACCCAGAAGACGAGGTCGCGCTGCGTGCCCGGGATGACGTAGCCGTCGGTTCCGACGACGTCGGTGTCGAAGTCATGAACGTTCTCGGGGGCGTGATCGGCGGCGATCTGCTGCATCAGCGACGGCCGCACGCCGACGACGAAGTTGACGCCCACGTCGTCCTGCTCGGCCTCGAACAGCGGCAGCAGCTGCGACAGCTTCGTCAGCGAGCCGGGCTCGACCTCGAACTCGACGTACTCGCTCGACGTCGCACCATCGACGAAGATGCCGATCTGGGCCTGGGGCATGTCTGACTCCTCGCGCGCGGGGTGGCTGATCTGCCACCAGGCTACGTGACCCACCCGTTGGGGGCGGCGCAGGTGACCGTTGCCGCCAGGCCCCACGCGAACTTCCTGGGGTGACGACGCGTCGGACTCGTCGGTGCTGACGCGTGCTGCGCGACGGACTGTGATGGGCGCGGTGGGTTTCTCGCTCGGCGTCGTGACGCGCGAGGGGGAGGTATGGGTACGGCGGTGGGGCTGGCCGGGCGAACACGTCCACACGCCATCGACGTTCCGCACCTGCGTCCGTGGGACACGAAGCCCACGCGGGGTACGTCATCTGCGAAGCTGGGGTCGTCCCGCGGGAGCCATCACGGCTGAGGGGCGCAAGCCGACCGCCAGCATCCTCTTCACGAGGGTGCCTACACCTGATCCGGATCATGCCGGCGGAGGAAGGAGACGCACGATGACTGCGCCCACGAACGAGCCCGACCACACCCCAGGCGCGTCGAGCGACGCGACACGCAGCGTTAGCCAGAGAAGCGGCGACAGGAGCCGCCCCGACGCACAGTCCCCCGACGCCGCGCACGAGGCAGGCACGGACGCGTCAGCTCAGGCGCTCGCCATCACCCCCGAAGCGATCGGGCGCGTCATCGACGCCGTGCGTGACGCCGCACCGCTCACGCAGTGCATGACGAACGCCGTCGTCACCGGTTTCACGGCGAACGTGCTGCTCGCTGTCGGAGCGTCGCCGGCCATGGTCGACTCGCTCGAGGAGGGCCCGATCTTCGCCGGTATCGCGGACGGGTTGCTCGTCAACGTCGGCACCGTGACGGCGGCGACAGCCGAGGCGATGCGCGCGACGGCTGCCGCGCGCGCCGAGGCCGGGCGCCCGTGGTGCCTCGACCCGGTCGCGGTCGGCACCCTGCCGGTGCGCACTCAGCTCGCTCGCGACCTGCTCGAACACGCCCCGGCCGTCATCCGCGGCAATGCCTCCGAGGTGCTCGGGTTGGCCGGCGAACAGGGTGCGGGACGCGGGGTCGACGCCGGTGACGACGTCGACGCGGCGCTCGCGGCAGCGTCGCGACTCGCGGAGCGCACGGGCGGGGCTGTCGCCGTCAGCGGTGTCGTCGATGCCGTCGTCGCGCCGGGCGCACCGACGGTGCGCATCGGCAACGGCGACGCCATCATGACGAAGGTGACGGGCGTCGGGTGCGCGCTCGGAGCGCTCGTCGCGGCCTACCTACCGGTCGCCGGGTCGGCGCAGCTCGCTGCCGCCGCCGCGACCGCGACGATGACGCTCGCCGCCGAGGACGCCGCGCACTGGGCGAGCGGCCCGGGTTCGTTCGCGGTCGAACTCCTCGACGCCCTGGCGCGCCTCGAGGGCGATAGCGTCGCAGCGACGCTCGATCTGCGAGTGGCGTCGTGATGTCTGACGGGCGCGGCGTCGAGCTGTACCTCGTCACCGATACGGCGCTGTGTGGCGGGCCCGACGGTGTCGTCGAGACGGCCGAGGCTGCTGCGCGCGGTGGTGTCGACATGATCCAGATCCGCGACCACGACGCTTCAACCCGCGAATTGTGCTCTCTCACAACGCGGGTCATCGACGCCGTTGCGACAGCACGGCGCGTCCGCGTCGTCGTCGACGACCGTCTCGACGTGGCGCTCGCCGTCGGGGCTGACGGCGTGCACCTCGGCCAGAGTGACCTTGATCCTGTCGTGGCGCGGCGCCTCGCCGACCGTGTCGTCGGTGAGGGCTTCCACCTCGGCTGGTCGGTGTCGAACCTCGAACAGGTCGCTGCTGCAACGAGGTTGCCGCGCGGCACCGTCGACCTGCTGGGCATCGGGCCGTTCCGTGCGACGCCGACGAAGCCGGACGCAGCGCAACCGCTCGGGCTTGACGGCGTCGGCGCCATCACGGACGCGGCACGGGCCGGCGGGTTCGCCAACGTCGTCATCGGCGGGGTGAAGCTGCCGGACCTGCGCGCGCTCGTGGCCGCCGGCGCGCAGGGCGTCGCCGTCGTGTCGGCGATCTGCGGGCAGCCCGATCCGCTCGCCGCGACCCAGGCGCTGCGCCGTGAACTCGACGCCGCCGGCGGTTCGAGCACAGGGAGTCTGAGATGAGCATCCCCAACGTCCTGACGATCGCCGGCACCGACCCCAGCGGCGGTGCGGGAATCATGGCTGATCTCAAGGCTTTCGGCGCCCTGCGCACGCATGGGTGCGCTGTTGTGACGGCCGTCGTCGCGCAGAACACGCGGGGCGTCGCGGCGGTGACGCAGATGACGCCGCAGCAGGTACGCACGCAGCTCGAGAACCTGGTGGACGACGTCCGCATCGACGCGCTTAAGATCGGCATGCTGGGCTCGGCGGCCGTCATCGAGACCGTCGCCGACGTGCTCGCCGACCACCCGGCGCTGCGCGGGGTGCCGCGCGTCCTCGACCCTGTCATGGTCGCCTCGAGCGGCGACCGGCTCATCGACGAGGACGCCGTCACCGCGCTGCGCGAGCGTCTCGTGCCCGAGGTCGACGTCATCACGCCGAACCTCGCGGAGGCCGCGGTCCTGCTCGATCTCGACGACGCGCCACGCGAGGCGAGCGATGACGTCGCGCGCGCCCTCGTCGCCCTCGGTTCCGGTGTGCTGCTCAAGGGCGGCCATGGCGGCGGCGCGAAGAGCGACGACGTCCTCCTCGTCCCCGCCGAGAGCGACGAGCCCGCTCGGTTGAGCGCGCCACGCATCGACACGCGCAACACGCACGGCACCGGATGCACCCTGTCGGCGGCGATGACGGCACTCCGGCCGCAACGCGATTCGTGGGCGCAGGCGACGCGGGAGGCCAAGGATTACGTGACGGAGGCGCTCGCCGCGAGTGGCGACCTCGACGTCGGGCGCGGCGACGGCCACGGCCCCGTCCACCACTTCCACGCCTGGTGGTGACGTGACGGTCGGCAGCTGTCAGAGCACCATACCCATCTGCGATCTTCGTCCACATTCGTCGAAGTGGACAGGAATCGCAGATGGGTAACTCGCAGGAGGGGCAGGTGGTCATCCACCTGCCCCTCCTGCGCGTCTCGCCGTCTTCGATATCGAGCGCCGCACCTCGCATCCTCAGGCCGCGGGTGTCGCCCCAACGGGGCTCGAGCCGTCAGCCCAGGCCGTCGTCACGACGCATTGCTCACACCGTCTTGACGGCTTCGACGTCGCGCATGTGGCGTCCGATCCACGGCACGAGGGCCATGAGGACGAGCGAGAAACCGGCGGTGATGAGGCCGAGCGTCAGGAAGAAGGTCGTGTCGCTGAGGCCCTCCATGAGGCGGATGGCCTGCGCGGCGGCCGACTGGCCGACGGCGGACGTGAGGTACCACAGCGCCATCGCCTGGGTCGTGAACGCGGCGGGTGCGAGCTTCGTCGTCGCGGAGATGCCGACGGGCGACAGGCACAGTTCGCCGATCGTCTGGACGACGAAGACGCTCGCGAGCGCCCACATCGGCGCCGTCGGGCCGTGCGGCCACAGGTTCGAGTAGAACGCGAGCAGCACGAACGACAGGCCGGCCATGAGCACGCCGAACGCGAACTTCGCGCCGGTGCTCGGGAACTTGCCGGCGCGGCGCAGCCAGATCGCGGCGAAGACGGGCGCGAGGGCCACGACGAACAGCGGGTTGACGCTCTGGAAGAACTCGGCGTTCACCTTGATGCCGAAGATCGAGCCGAGGTCGGTGCGCTCGGCGGCGAACGCGGCCATCTTGCTCGCGGCCTGCTCGAAGATCATCCAGAACAGCGCGGCGCCGATCCACAACGGCACGTACGCCTGCAGATGGCGGCGTTCGGCGGCGCTCACCTTGGGGCTCTTGAACATCATCGCGAACATGCCGACCGCGGCGATGACGGACAACACCGTGACGGTGTTGATGACGCCGTTCGCCGTCGTCCCCGACAGGGCGAAGCAGATCGCGGCGACGGCCGCGACGCCGACGACGCCGAGCCCCACGCGTCGCATGACGGTGCCGCGTTCGGCCGCGGTGAGCGGGCTCGTCGGGTTCGTTCCTGCGCCGTGCAGGTGCTTGCGAAACACGAACAGGCCGATCAGCCCGAAGGCCATGCCGACGGCCGCGGCGGAGAATCCGGCGTGGAAACCCCACCTGTCCTTGAGGAACGTCACGACGAACGGCGCGCAGAACGAGCCGATGTTGACCGACATGTAGAAGATCGAGAAACCGGCGTCGCGACGGCCGTCCTCACGGTCGTACAGCTGCCCGACGACCGCCGAGATGGCCGCCTTCTGCAGGCCCGTTCCGAGCGCGACGGTGGCGATGCCGGCCCACGACATCGCCGCGACCGGCAGCGCGAGGAAGACGTGGCCGAGCATGATGACGACGGCGCCGTACAGCGTCGCGCGGAAGGCGCCGATGACGCGGTCGGCGAGCCACGCGCCGACGACGCTGAGCAGGTAGACCGACGCACCGTACGTCGCGACGATCGACAGGGCTGTCGGCTGGTCGATGCCGAGCCCGCCCTCGCTGACGGCCGTGTAGAGGTAGTACGCGAGGATGGCGCGCATGCCGTAGTAGCTGAAGCGTTCCCACAGTTCGGCGTTGAACAGCGTGCCCAGGCCGGAGGGGTGGCCGAGGAAACCGCGGTCGTCGAGCGACGGGCGGGTGCGGCCACCGGAGAGGGCGACGCGCGGTGCGTCGACGTCGGGCGAGTTCGCAGCGCCGGGCTCAGGCGTCGCGGATGACGCGCCGTGGCTGGCGGGGGAGTCGACCATGGTGGGTCGTCCTTCGGTAGGCGATCACCAGTGCGCGGGGACGGCAATGGCCGCACCGATCGGTGCGGCCATCAACTGTAGTCAACGGGTGTTTTTGTGAGCGAAACACCCTGACGCGTGGTGTCCTTGTGCCCCGTCGCCTCAGGCGGGGGTGACGCCGTCGAGCGCCGTCGCGAGGGTCGCCTCGCTGCTCGGCATGAGCCCCGCGATGATGGCGCGGGCCTCATCGATGGCGTCGAGGGCCTCGGGCAGGTCGAGCAGCGAGTGGATCTCGGCGCTGGGCATCGTCTCCGAGAGGTTGGCGACGCGGTCGCGGTTGAGCCACACCGTCAGCCAGCCGCGCTCGGCCGCCTTCGCGAAGGGTCCGACGGTGTTGCTGATGAGCACGACGTCGTCGGGGGTGGAGCCGCTCTCGGCGATGACGGCGTCGATGCGCTCGAACGTGGCGAGCCAGTTGAGGTCGGCTTCGGTGTCGTGCAGCTCGGGCGGCAGGTCCGACGGTGCTCCGGGCGCGTCGACGTGGGTGGCGAACGGGGGCAGGACGTGCTCATGGCCGGCGGGCATGGGTGCGTAGTCGATGAGGTTGACGCTGCCGCGCTCCGCCAGGTCGACCATGGCGGGCAGGACGTCGGGGAACAGCTCGGGCGCGCGCGTGGCGTCGTCGACGTGGGAGGGTTCGTCGAGGAGGCCGGTGAGCATGTGGCCCCGCCTGTCCCACAGGGTTTCGTCGCCATCGAACCACACAGAGAAAGTCACGGCACCAGCGTGACAGATGAACGGGTTTCTACCTAGTCCGGTGCTCGCATCTTGCCGCGATCTCTACGCGCCGGGCTATAGTACGGCGCCTTCGGACGCTCGTGCGGCGCGGTAGGGCGGTCAGGACGACGTCACGAGCAGTGCGGCGAAGACGAACATCATGACGCCGACGACCGTGTCGATGACCTGCCAGGTGCGGGCGTTGCGGACGAGGGGCGTCAGCAGACGCGCGCCGAGCCCGAGCGCGACGAACCACAGCACGCTCGCGCTGATCGACCCGACGTAGAACCACCAACGCCCTTGCGCGCCATGGCAGTTTGCGACGGTACCGAGCATGACGACCGTGTCGAGATAGACATGCGGGTTGAGGAACGTCAGGCTCGCGACCGTGGCGGCGGCCGCACGCCGGCTCATCGGGGGCGCGTCGGCCGGGCTGAGGCTGCCCGCGTGGCGCGCGTTCTTGAACGAGTCGAGCCCGAACCAGACGAGATAGGCCGCACCCAGCCACTTGATCACGCGCAGCGCGTCCGGATGCGCGGAGACGACGGCACCCATGCCGAGCACACCGGCGAGTTCGAGGACGATGTCGCCGAGCGCGCAGATGACGACGACGAGCCCGACGTGGTGACGCAGCAACCCCTGACGCAGGACGAAGGCGTTCTGCGATCCGATGGCGACGATGAGGCCGAGGCCGGTGAGGAAGCCGGTGAGCAGGTGCGTCATGGCAGTGACGTTAGGAGTGTGCGTGGATGAAGGGCAGTTCATGAAACTGTGGGTACTTCAGTGCTGCTTCACTAGGGTGGCCCCATGAAACTGCGTGGCGAGTGGCTCGAGGCGCTCCTGGCCTGCGTCGACGAGGGGACGTTCGACGGAGCGTCGGCCGCGCTGCGGGTGTCGCCGTCGGCGATCTCGCAGCGCATCAAGGCGCTCGAACAGGCAGTAGGGCAGGTCGTCCTCGTGCGCACCTCGCCCGTGCGCGTCACCGCCGTCGGGGAGGTCCTGCTGCGCGGAGCGCGGCAGCGGGCTCTCGTCGACGCCGAGTTGCAGCGCGCGCTCGGTTCGGCGGCGCCGGGTCGGACGCTACCGGGTGACGTCGTCGACCTGCCGGTCGCCGTCAACGCCGACTCGCTCGCGACATGGTTCGTCGAGGTGCTCACCACGGTGGCCGAGTGGGGTGACGCGCGGCTGCGGGTCTTCGTCGAGGATCAGGATCACTCGGCGCGGCTGCTGCGCGAGGGTGCCGTCCTGGGTGCGGTGACGGCGAGTTCTGCTGCGGTGCAAGGGTGTTCGGTCAGTGAGCTGGGCATCATGCGCTACGTACCGCTCGTGCGTCGCGACCTGTGGGAGCGCTGTTCGGGGCGCCTCGCCGAGCTGCCGACGCTGCGCTTCAACGACCGGGACGACCTGCAGCGGCGCATCCTCGCTGTGGCCGGCCTCGAGCCGAGGGTCGAGCATGTCATCCCGTCCGCCGAGGGTTTTGCGGCCGCGGTGCGGGCCGGCCTCGGGTGGGGCATGGTGCCGGAGGGGCTCGCGGACGAGGACGATCACCTCAGGCGCGTGCCGGGCGTTGGCGACCTCGACGTGCCCCTGTTCTGGCAGTGCTGGCGCCTCGAGACTCGGGCGCTCGCGCGGCTGACGGATGAGGTGACGTCCGCGGCGCATCGGTTGCGGTGATCGCCGGCGGGCGCCCATTCGTGCGTCCTGGTGCGCTTCGGGGATGTTGCGGCAGAGCGATGACGGACCGCCGGACGGATTTTCGTCACTTCATGTGGGCCAAATCGACACCAGCATTCTAAGTAAGGTTAGGCTCACCTAACTATGAGCATGGTTGTCACGGCTACGGCCCTCCCCGATGTCATCCCGCCGGTGTGGCGGATCCTCACGAAGTTCGCCTATTTCATGGGCCTGGCCTGCGCCATCGGCGGCGTCTGGACGTACCTGAGTGTCGTCCGGCCCGCCGTCCGACGCGACACGACGGTGAACCCCGATGACGCGGCGCTCCTGACGCGTCGTGCGCTGCGTCTCGCAGCCGTCGGCACGATCGTCCTGCTCGTCGTCGCCTGGTTCCAGCTCGCAGCCCGTGTCGCGCGGGCCGGCAAGGGGATGGCGTACGCCGACGCGCTGCGCCCGTCGGCCGTCGCCGATTACCTGACGAAGCCCGCCAAGGCCGGCGAGTGGATCTCGACCGGTGCGCTCGTGACCGTCGCCAACGTCTGCATCGTGCTTGCGGCGCTCGTCCTGCTGCCGATGCTGTTCGGCCGGATGCCGCGCTGGTCGCACGCCGCCGCCGTCGCCGCCGCAGGGCTGACGGTCGCCGCCTCGCTGGTGCCGTCGATCCCGACGAAGGCCGTCGAGTTCGGCGACGTCGTCGCCAAGATGCTCATTCAGGCGCACATCATCGGGGGCTCGCTCTGGGTCGGCGGGCTCATCGCGCTCGCGCTGCTGGCTCGCACGCGACGCCATCTCGACGTCAGCGCCGGTGACGTGTGGGCACGAATCTGGGCGCGGTTCGGCGTGCTCGCGCTCGTTGCCGTCGGCATGGTGCTCGTCTCCGGGGCGTGGCTGACGTACCGCGAGGTCGGGGCGTGGGAGCAGTTCGTGACGACGCCGTTCGGGCGCTTCCTGCTCGCGAAGATCGTCCTCGTCGTCGGTCTCGTCGCCGCCGGGGCGTACAACCAGCTCGTCCTCATGCCGAAGATCGCCCGCGCGCAGCGGGCGGGGCGCGGCAGCAACGTGTTCACGTACGTCCTCGTGACGTTTCCGCGCGTCGTGCTGACGGAGGTCGTCCTCGGCATCGGCGTCCTCGCGATCGTGCCGTTCCTCAACGGTTCGGCGCGGGCGCAGGCTGCCGGCCACGAGATCGAGGGGCCCGTCATGGACGGCCGTCTCTTCAGCGCCGGTCTGCTGCTCGTCGCCACCCTTGCAGCGTCGTTCTACGCCACGGCGAAGGCGTCGGACGGCCTCGGCCGCCGCGACCTGACGGGGGAGGGGGTGGCCGCCACGAGCTGATCCGTACCGCACACGCCGAGCGACCGCACCCAAAGGTTGCCACCTTCTCTGATCGGGTGCGGTCGTTCCATGTCTGCAAGCGACGGAGGCTCGCAGGCGCGATGACGGAGTGTGGCGATCACGGGCGGCCTGGATGCTGTCTCAGCACGGCACGGATCGCCGAGCCGCGCAGTTCACGGCGTCGTCGGCGTCTGCCCGGGTGCGTAGGTCGTGTATCCGGACGGGATCGGATCGCCGCTTTTGACGCACGTCTGCCCGGGCCCGTCTCCCTTGTCCTTGACGGGGTAGGAGCCGCTCGAGCAAACCTTCTCGTCGATCGGATTGCACGCCGAAACGGCTGCGAGCCCCGCGGCGAGAACGACGCTGACGCCGATTGTGCGGAAGAACCCTGCGCGGAAGAACGCCATGATGCCTGTCACCCCTGTCATCGAGGGCCGCCGGCTGCGGCCGTCGTCAGTACAGCACTCAGACGGGCCCGCGGGGTGAGTAGTTCGACCCGGTCCATCGGGTACTCCCCGTCGGCGGGCCGGGTCTTGACCGTCATCGCCTATCGGGATGACGGTGGTGATCTGCACCTGATCAATGCCTGGCCCGCGACCCCGGCCGTCCTGAAGATCTACCGAGAGGAACGCGAGCCCCAACCGAGCCGAGGTCTACTCCGCGCCGCCGTCCGCTAGCGTCGAGGCCATGACGAACTCGCACCCCGACGAGCGCTCCATGCGCGAACGCATGCTGGCCGGCGACCTGTACCTCGCCGACGATCCGCAGCTCGCCGCCGAATCGGATCGCGCGTAGCGCTTCACGCATCGGATCAACACGATCGACCCGACGGCGTACGAAGAGCGACGCGCCCTGTTGCGCGAACTGTTCGGAGCCTCGGGGACGACAGTGAGATCCGACCGCCGCTGCAGGTCGACTACGGCTACCGCACGGCGATCGGGGCGCGCACGTTCGCGAACTTCGGCTTCATCTGCCTCGACGTTGCCGAGGTGACGATCGGCGCGAACACCGTCGTCGGCGCGGGCTCGATCGTGACGAAGGACCTGGCCGCGAACGTCGTCGCCGTCGGCAACCCCGCGCGCGTCGTCCGCGAGATCTGACGGCGCGTCAGCCCTCGCGGCCTGCGAGCCAGCGTGTGATGCGGCCGGCGTCACCGTCGATCATGCGGCCCGGCATCGCGGACGCCGTGCGACGCCACCCGGCCCCGGCCCACAGGTGCGTCCACTGCGGGTCGCCCGCCTCGGCGGCGGCGCGACGCAGCGGCGCGAGCATCCGGTTGACCTCCGGGTAGGCCGACGGCGAGACGTTCTCGACGCCGTCGAACATCGACATGAACTCGTTGACGAGACCGCGCGCGAACCGCCCCGAGAAGGCGCGCGTCAGACCCGTATCGGTGAAGTCGTCCGAGGCGAGCGCCGCACGATGCGTCGCCGACGAACCTGCCGACGACGAGCGCAGGAACGCCGTACCCGCCTGCACTGCAACGGCGCCCATGCCGAGCGCCGCGACGGTGTCGTCGGGCGTCGCGATGCCGCCGGCCGCGAGCAGCGGCACGTCGACGGCCGCGCGGATCTGTTCGAGCAGATCGGGCAGGGGTGCCACGGCGGGGTCGGCATGCAGGTCGAACGTGCTGCGATGACCGCCCGCGTCAGGGCCCTGGACGACGAGGAAATCCATGCCCCGCGCGACGGCGGTGCGCGCATCGTCGAGGCACGTGACGGTGGCACCCAGCGAGGAACCCGCCGCATGCAACGCGGTGACGTCGGCGTCGGACGGTAGCCCGAACGTGAACGTCACGACGTCGACGGGATGCGCGACGAGCCAGCCCACCTTCGCGGCGTAGTCGTCGTCGTCCCACGTCGGCTCACCGAGCTCGACGTCGAAACGCTCGGCCACGGGCTGCATCTTCGCGCGCAGCGACGCGAGGGCCGCGGCATCCGTGCTCTGCGGCCCCGCGATGAAGAGGTTGACGCCGGCAGCGACGCCCGCGTCCTGAATGTCACGGACCTCGTCGGCCAACGCGTCGACGTTCTTGTTGCCGCCGGCGAGCATGCCCCACCCGCCGGCGCGCGATGAGTCGATGACGAGCCGACTCGTCGAAGGGCCGCCCGCCATCGGCGCGGCGATCACAGGGAGTTCGAGACTCTCGAAGGAGAACATGGCGTCAGTGTTGCATCCGGCACCGACAACCCCGTCAGGGTGAGCTCAGGCCGCCGGTGCCTTGTCGGCGCGACGCTGCTTGACGGGGGCGTCCCCGCCGGTCTCGACGATCTGGCGCACCCACTCGGGCGCCTCGGTGCCGCGCGCCTCGTGCGCGGCGATGACGCGGGCGGCGCGCTCGCGGCGCAGGCGTCGCTTCGGGTCGGTCGCAGGCATGTGCTGGGCCGGGCCGAAGCACGAGACGCCGATGTACTCGAGGCGCCAGGCGAATCGGTAGCCGAGGCCGAGGCCGGTGTTGTCTCGCATCGCATCTCCCCAGGTGTGGCGCAGTGCGCCCCGTCGTTCCGCGCGATTGCGCGGCCGTTGTCACGCTCAAGCGTAGGAGGTTCGGCGTCCGAACGATAAACTCATCAGGGGCGACGCGATTCCGGGTGATGTTGCTGCACGAGCGAAAGCGCGGCGAGCGCCGTCACGATGGCGGCGAACAGCGGCAGCGTCGTCGCGTCGACGTGCGTGATGAGCGCGCTGCCGACGAGCGCGCCGAGGCTGATGCCGACCTGGAACGCGACGACGTAGATCGGCGTCGACGCGTCCGTGAAACCCGGCGTCATCGACAGCGCACGCGTCTGGAACGCGACCGGCAGCACACCGAACGCACCACCCCACGCAGCTGCGGCGATGGCGGCGACCGCGGCGGCAGGCGAGAACGTCAGCGCGAGCAGCGCGACGACCATGCAGCCGAGGGCGAGCATCGTGACGCGCATCGGATGCGCGTCGAGGTGTCGGCTCGCGTACGCCGTCGTCACCGCGCCGGCAACGCCGTAGACGAACAGTTCGACGGCGAACGCGGTGCCCGAGATACCCTTCGCCGCCAGGATCGGCGCGATGAACGCCCACGCCGCGTTGTGCGCCGTCACGACGACCGCGACGACGGCGCACAGCGTGAAGAACGGGCCCGCCATGGCGCGCGGCAGGCGCAGCGAGAACTCGCCGGGCGCCTCCGGTTCGAGGGGCGGCAGCTTCAGCTGGCTCGCGATCGCGACGCCGAGCGCGATGGCCGCGATGATGCCGCTCGCGACGCGCCACCCCAGATGGTCGCTGACGGCGGCGACGAACGGCGGCCCCGCTACGACGCCGACGCTCGCGCCGAGAAAGGCGCTCGCGACTGATTTCGCCTCGGCGCCCCGGCGCGCGAGACTCGCCGCGGCCACGGGCACGACCGCGAAGATCGCGCCATGCGCGGCGGCGCCGATGAAGCGCGCGATCGTCACGACGAGCAGGTTCGGCGCGAGCGCCGCCATCGCCATCGAGACGAACAGGGCGAGCAGGCACGCGACGATGACGCGGCGGCGCGGCAGGCGTCGCGTCAGCATGACGAGCGGGATGGCGGCGACGCCGACACCGACCGCGTACCAGGTCACGAGGCGTCCGACGGCGGCGTCGCTCTCGCCGAGGTCGCGCGTCATGTCGGGCATCGCGCCGACGGGGTACATCTCGGCGGCGAGGAACACGAACAGACCTGCGGCGAGCAGGAACAGACGCGTCGCGCGTAGCCGGACGTCCGCTGGCGAGGTGGCCGGGGGCGCCTGCGTGCCCGTCATCAGGTGAGGACGGTGATGATGGCGAACGCGCCGAACACGGCGAAGAAGAGGCTGATCGCGGCGAAGCACCCCATCGTCGCGAGGGTGCCACCCGACGCCTTCGGCACGGCGTGCGCCGGGTCGTGCGGGTCGACGAGCAGCGGCAGCGTCTGGCCGTCGCGGCCGTTCGTGCTCATGCCACCCGTCGGGGTCTCGAGGAGCTGACGGCTGCCGTCGGGCGCGGTGTAGCGGATGCGTGCGAGCGAGTTCTCGCGCCCGTCCTTGCCGGTGCCGAGACGCACATGACCGTCCACGACGGGCCAGCTGCGACGACGAATCGCCCCTGCAATGCCCTTGCCCAGCGCCGCGACGAGAGCGAGCCCGAACACGAGCATGACGACGCCGGCGGCGATGGTGGCAAATTCGCTCTTCACGAGGGCGAGCCTACGTGGTTCATGACGGTCGAGGGCTGCCGGCTGTCTCGGGAGGCCTTCGTGGGGTCGAGCGCTGAGGCGGCGGGGCCGATCGCCCTGCTTCCCCGGAGCAGGGCTGAGCGTTGGACGGTCCATGAGGCCGGGCGGCTGGCCCGCGCGCGCCCGGTGACGCTGCGCCTCTGCTCTGCCGCCATGGGCCTGCGCTCTCCGTTCTGCCTGATCCGCCCTCCGAGTCGCGGGGACGCCTATCTCCTGCCCGACGATCCTGGTCGAATCGTGCGCGCGTCGTGGGCCATGGCTGAGTCGCGGGGCGGTCTGCGACGCCCGTAGGTACGCCACAAGAGCGTCACAGAAAGCTCATAGACACCGGGCGTTGAGTGAACGTCATGAACACCACGAAGCACACCAGCCAACAGTCCACCTCGATCTTCGGCTCCCTCAAGTCGCTCGGACGCGGCATCGCCGTCAGCTCCGCCGTCGCCGTCATGGGCATCGGCACACTGAGCGCGGCCGACGCCTCCGCCGCGGGCGTCGCGACGGGCGTCCGGCACGCGAGCACGGTGACGTCGACGACGAACGCCGCGACGAGTCTCGAACTCGACCGCCGCGCCGCCTACGTCATCCGCGACGGCAAGATCGTCGCCTCCTGACGGGGCCCGACCCCGCCGACTCCACAGACCTCCTGCACCGGTGAGTCACGCAGATCGTGACGCCGAGATGAGCGCCCCACACGCCGCGCGACGTTCGTGGTGTTCGGCGCGCACCGGGGCGCCACCACACCGGGTCGCAGGAACCTCGTGACCGATCGACGTCCATCTCCTCGTCGTCGGCGCGAATCGCGAGCGGATGGACGACCGCTCGCCCACGACACCGGCTAGGGCCACCTCCCCCTCCCCACGGCCCTGGCCGGTGTCTCACCGCTCACATTTCGCCGAAATTTCGCCCCCAAGACTGTTGCGAGGTTAAGTCCTGGGTAACAATGGGTGAAGCCCCCGGCAACCTGATGACCCCAGAGCACCAGGCGGTCGGGGGATCCAAGTCTCTCGAGCGAAGGCCCTCGCCGCGGTGGGGGCCTTCGTCGTGCCTGCCCCGCTCAGCCGGCGGCCGCCGTCTCGAGGTCGGCGACGACCAGTTTCGTCATCGAGAACATCGCCTGTGAGACGCGTGCGACGACATCGGGGTCGGGCGTCTGCATCAACTCGGTGGAACGGCGAGGAATGATCTGCCAACTGACGTCGAACGGATCCTTGCACCAGCCGCACGGGCTCTCGGAGCCACCGTTTGCCGTCAGGCCGTTCCAGTAGTGATCAACCTCGTCCTGTCCGGCGCAGGAAACCTGGAAGCTGACGGCCTCCGTCTGCGGAAAGACCGGGCCGCCGTTCAGCAGGGTGAACGGATGGACGTCGAGCTCGACCTGCTCGAGCATTACCCGCCCGGCGCGAGAGGCGTTGGGCCCAGGGTTTTCGGGTCATCGGGATGGCGGACGGTGTCGACGCGCCGCGAGTTCGGGAACAAGGAGAGCTAGAGATCGGCGGCCGGTTCCGCCGTGTAGTCGAGCCACATGCAGGGTGTGACGTCGGTCATGCTCGCAGTCTGGCACCGACCTCCGACAACCGGGTGTCGGCGTCTCGAGATTCCGCGGAATTCCGGGGTTGTCGCCACTGGCGGGTACCGTCGCAGGCGTGAATGAGGAGCAGGCATCAACACTCGACCAGGCGGAGCCGAGCGCGTGGCGTGACGGCGTCGTCGTCCGCGGCGCGCGGCAGAACAACCTCAAGGACGTGGCGCTCGACCTGCCGCGCGATTCGATCGTCGTGTTCACCGGTGTGTCCGGTTCGGGCAAGTCGTCGCTGGCGTTCGGCACGTTGTTCGCCGAGTCGCAGCGGCGCTACCTCGAGTCCGTCGCGCCGTACGCGCGGCGTCTGATCGACCAGGCGGGCGTGCCGGACGTCGACGTCGTCGAAGGCCTGCCGCCGGCCGTCGCACTGCAGCAACAGCGCGGTGGGGGCGGCGCGCGCTCCGATGTCGCGACGGTGACGACATTGTCGAGCCTTGTGCGCATGCTCTACTCGCGCGCCGGGTGGTATCCGCCGGGGCAGGCGATGCTCTACGCGGAGGATTTCTCGTCGAACACCGTCCAAGGGGCCTGCCCGACGTGCCACGGCATCGGCCGTGTCTACGAGGTCACCGAGAAGAGCATGGTGCCGGATCCGTCGCTGACGATCCGCGAGCGCGCCGTCGCGTCCTGGCCCGTCGCGTGGGCGGGGCAGAACCAGCGCGACATCCTCGTCGCGCTCGGCTACGACGTCGACACGCCCTGGAAGGACCTGCCGAAGAAGGATCGCGACTGGATCCTGTTCACCGAGGAGCGCCCCAGCGTCGGCGTGTACGCGGGCCTGACGCCGAAGCAGACGAGGCGTGCGCAGAAGCAGGGCATGGAGCCGAGCTATCAGGGCACCTTCATCGGAGCGCGACGCTACGTGCTCGACACGTTCGCCAACGCCAAGAGCGCCACGACGAAGAAGCGCGCCTCGCGCTACCTGACGAGCGAGCTGTGCGGCACCTGCCACGGCGCCAAGATCAAGCCCGAAGCGCTGTCCGTGACGTTCGAGGGGCTCGACATCGCCGCCTTCTCGCACCTGCCGCTCGAGCGCCTCGCCGAGATCGCGCGCGCCGTCACCACTGACGACTGGAGCCCGGCCGAGGTCGCGCACCAGGACGATCACGTGCTCGACGCCGAAGCTCGGGAAGCGTCGACGCAGGCTCGCGTGGCAGGTGGCGGAGCATCGCACGATGCCGCGCCCGACGTGCGGCGCACGCCGAATCTCTCGGTCGAGAAGCGCGCGGCAGCGCAACGTCTCGCAGCCGACCTCGTCACGCGCCTGCAACCGATGATCGACCTCGGCCTGGGCTACCTCTCGCTCGATCGCACGACGCCGACGCTCTCCGGCGGCGAACGTCAGCGCCTGCGCCTCGCGACGCAGCTGTCGTCGAAGCTGTTCGGTGTCGTCTACGTGCTGGACGAGCCGTCTGCCGGGCTGCACCCGCGCGACCTCGACGCGCTCATCGGCATCCTGCACGGGCTGAAGGAGCGCGGCAACAGCGTGTTCGTCGTCGAGCACTCGCTCACCGTCATCCACGAAGCCGACTGGCTCGTCGACATCGGCCCCGGAGCCGGTGAGCAGGGCGGCCGAGTGCTCTACAGCGGCACGCCGTCCGGGCTCGCTGACGTCGCCGAGTCCGAGACCCGCCGCTACCTGTTTCCCCGCGACGACGACGCCCCCGGCGCCTCTTCGCGGCGCTCGCCCCGCGAGCCGCAAGGCTGGCTGGCGTTCGCGGACGTGACGCGCAACAACCTGCAGGGCCTCGACGTCAGCTTCCCCGTCGGATGCCTGAGCGCTGTCACGGGTATCTCCGGCTCGGGCAAGTCGAGCCTCGTCAGCCAGGCGGTGCCTGCGCTGCTGCGCGAGCACCTCGGCAGCGGCGGCGCTCCCGAACCCGAGCTGACGGGTGACCCCGAGACCGATCTGCTGCTCGGCGACGACGTCGATGACATTCGCGGACGCGTCACCGAGGCGCCCCCGGGCGTGCGCCGCGTCGTCGTCATCGACCAGAAACCGATCGGACGCACGCCGCGCTCGAACGTGGCCACCTACACGGGCCTGTTCGACCACGTCCGCAAGCTCTACGCGGCGACCGACGAGGCGAAGCGCCGCGGCTACACGGCGGGTCGATTCTCGTTCAACGTGCCCGGCGGTCGTTGCCCGACGTGCGAGGGGGAGGGCAGCGTCATGGTCGAGCTGCTGTTCCTGCCGAGCATCTACACGCCGTGCCCCGACTGCCACGGCACGCGGTACGAGGCGAGCACGCTCGAGGTGACGTGGCACGAACGCTCCGTCGCCGACGTGCTCGCGATGAGCGTCGACGAGGCGCACGCGTTCTTCGACGGTGAAGACTCGATCCATCACAGCCTCGCGGTGCTGCGCGACGTCGGCCTCGGCTACCTGCGGCTGGGGCAGCCCGCCACCGAGCTGTCCGGTGGTGAGGCGCAGCGCGTCAAGCTAGCCTCCGAACTGCAGCGCGCCTCGCGCGGAGACACGCTCTACGTCCTCGACGAGCCGACGGCCGGCCTGCACCCGGCTGACAGCGACCGCCTCATGCGCCACCTGCAGGGCCTCACCGACGCGGGCAACACCGTCGTCATGGCCGAGCTCGACATGCGCATGGTCGCGCAGGCCGACCACGTCATCGATATGGGGCCGGGCGCGGGCAAGGACGGCGGCCGCGTCGTCGTCGCGGGGTCGCCGGCCGACGTCGCGGCAGACGACAACAGCGCGACGGCGCCCTACTTGCGTGAGGTGATCGAGAAAGTCCTGCAGTGACAGCTCGGCCGCGAGCTATGGCCTGGGCCGGGTGAGTCTGTAGGGCATGTCCTGCTTCCAGGGTTCGCCCATGAGCTTGTGGGACAATCGGGATGTGGGGCGGGAGGCACACACCGAGCGCTTTCTCGTGACCCACCCGTCGCGAAGGAGTTACTATGAGCCTCGAAGGCACCATCGTCGAGACACCGCTGCATCGTCTCGCCTCGCACGCGTGGAAGGCGATCGCTGGCGTCGGCGCTGTGAGCATCATCGTCGGTCTGATCGCCCTGATCTGGCCGGGGCCGACCACCGTCGTCATCGGTGTGCTGTTCGGCATCTTTCTGCTGCTGAGCGGCCTCATGGGGCTGTTCGTCGGGTTGGCGGTGCCGATGCCGGGGTTCGTGCGCGCTGCATCCTTGCTCGTGTCCGCGTTGTCGGTCGTGCTCGGTCTGCTCTGCTTCCGCAGCGAGACGCACTCCGTCACTCTGCTCGGGCTGTGGATCGGCATCGGCTGGATCATGAACTCGATGACGATGCTCGCCCGCGGCCTTTCGACGAAGGGCCAGGGCCGCGGGTGGGTCATCGTCTCCAGCGTCATCGGCATTCTCGCGGGCATCGTGCTCGTCGCCTCGCCCATCTCGTCCATGGCGACCCTCGTCTGGATCGCGGGTGTGTTCCTGCTCGTCACCGGCATCGTCGAGATCATCCGCGCGATGCAGCTGCGTCGCCGCGCACGCTCCCTCTGACGAGCCTCGTCCTCGACGCGAGAGCCCCCCGGCGCACGAGCCGGGGGGCTCCGGCGTGTTCCCGGCGGGTGCGGTGGCTGGTCACGTGACGCAGACGGCCGCCCGGTAGGCACGCCCTCGATCGTCGCAGCGCCGACTCGTGGAGTGCACGCAGGCCGGGATCGCGGGTCGCCGCGGCCACAGATCGTCCTCGCGCGCCGGTCACGATTGCGGTTGATGCCGCCGGATGGCGGAAACTATGGGGCGTGTCGACGATTCTCTTCTTCCACGCCCACCCTGATGACGAAGCGAGCCAGACCTCGGGGGCGATGGCGCGAGCCGTTTCCGAGGGACATCGTGTCGTCGTCGTGTATGCGACCAACGGTGATCACGGGGATGCCCCCGACGACCTCGCGCCCGGCGAGAGCGTCGTCGATCGACGACGCACCGAGGCCGCCGGGTCGGCGCAGGTGCTCGGCACGGCGCGCGTCGCGTGGCTCGACTACGCCGACTCCGGCATGACGGGGTGGGAGCAGAACGCCGGCGAGAAGGCGTTCCACGGCGCCGACCTCACCGAAGCGGGCCAGCGGCTCGCCGACATCCTCGACGAAGAGGCCCCCGACGTCGTCGTCGGTTACGACTGGCATGGCGGGTACGGCCACCCCGACCACGTCAAGGTGCACCCGGTGATGCACCGGGCGCTCGAGCTGACGCGCGAGACGCCGAGGCTTTTCGAATCGACGATGAACCGCGATCGCATGCGCGTCATGTATCGCAAGGCCGTCGAGGCGGGCGTCTACCCCGAGGGGGAGGGGTTCAACCCCGATCAGCCCATGGACGACGGCAACCCGCTCGGCCTGCCCGAGCGCGAGATCTCGTTCTACGTCGACGTCACGCCCTGGCTCGAGAACAAGCGCGCGGCGCTCGCAGCGCACGCCTCGCAGTCGGACGCGCGCGGCATCCTCGAGATGCCTGACGAGGTCTTCCCGCTCGCGTTCGGGCGGGAGCACTACGTTGACGTCGCGGCGATGGAGGCGTCAGGCATCCCGCCGCTCGACGGCCACGCCCACGGCGCGCGCCCCGACGGCGAGCCGCTGCCGGAGGGCTGGTTCTTCTGAGCCCCCGCTCCCTGCATCGCAGAAGTAACCAAGAATCGCGGATGGGACGGGCGCGGCCGCTGGGGGCCGGAGGATTCCAGCGGGTCATAGAGGGAGCAGGTACTCGGCCTCGTCGGCCGGGCACTCGGCTGTCGGGTTCTCGACGAGCCGGAACCCGCGACGCCGGTACGCGGCAGCCGCGCGCTCGTTGGCGCGGTAGGCGTGCAGCCCGATGGCGCGCAGCCCTTGCTGGCGCGCATCGCTGATGACGGCGTCGACGAGCGCGTCGAACACGCCGGTGCCGCGGCGCGCCGGCTCCACCCACATCTGCACGAGGAACGCGATCTCGAGTGCCTCGTACCCCAGTGCGCCGACGACGGCCGGGTCGTCGAAGTACACCTGGCCCGGTCGTAGGCCGATCAGCCCGTCGGCGCGCGGCGCGACCTGACTCGACGCCTCCGGCTCACCCGCGTCCGGCATCCACAGGTACGTGCCGGGGCTCATCGCGCGCTCGGCCCAGACCTGCTCGGTGAACTCGCTCTCACGGGCGAACGTCGACCCGAAAGCCTCTGGGTTCGTCGACAATGCCCGCAGCCGCACGTCACGGTAGGTCTGCCACGGAAGGGCACCGGCAGGGAGAACAGTCATGACGCCCAGTCTCGTGACGCGGCGTGGACCCGTCAACGCGAAGCCGCTACCGCCGGATCGGGTCGAAGAGGCAGCGATCGGTCAGCGCCGAGGCACAGCCGTGTCGCCGCCCGATCGCGCCGGCGGCACGGTGATTCGCCGTATTCAGCGCATCGTGAGCTATTCGTTACCTGCGCCCCGCATTCGCCGTCAGCACACGGCACGGCGACGCGTCGAGGCGGCGTCAAGAGGCGCGGTCCAACCCTGACAATGCCGTCGAACGGCTCGTGTTTCCGAGGTTGCCCATAGGCTGAAGCGAACTGCAGCCCGCGTGATCCGGGCGATCCAGCCCGCCTGGGTGTGGCTTCTCCAGCCCATGACGGCGGCCCAGGACGCTCTGCGTCACCGTCAAGGAAGGGAGGGTGAGGCCTGTGTGGGATTTCATCGCCGACCGGTGGGAGGACATCGCCTACCGCAGCTACCAGCACACGTCGCTCGTCGTGCAATCCGTGCTGCTCGCGACGATCATCGCGCTCGTCCTGGCCGTCATCGTCATCCGCAACAAGAAGCTCGAGAGCTTCGCGAACATCTTCTCGGCGATCGGCCTGACGTTGCCGTCGTTCGCGCTGCTCGGCATCCTGCTGCCGCTCGTCGGCATCGGTGCGGTGCCGTCGGTCATCGCCGTCACCTTCTACGCCGTCCTACCGATCCTGCGCAACGCCGTCGTCGGTCTGCAGGCTGTCGACGCGAACCTGCTCGAGTCCGCGCGCGGCATGGGCATGAGCAAGGTGGCGACGCTGCTCAAGGTGCGTCTGCCACTCGCGTGGCCCGTCATCCTCGCGGGGGTGCGCACCTCGACGCAGATGTCGTTCGGCGTCGCGGCCATCGCCGCCTACGCCCTCGGCCCAGGTCTCGGCGGCTACATCTTCACCGGCCTGTCTCAGAACGGTGGCGTCAACGCCATCAACTTCGCCCTCGTCGGCACGATCGGCATCGTCATCCTCGCCCTCGTGCTCGACCTCATTCTCGTCGGCATCGGCCGACTGACGATTCCCAGGGGTATCCGTGCCTGATCTGTTCCGCACCGACCACGACGCTCCCGTCACCGAGACCGTCAACGAGCAGCCCGCCAGCCATGACGTCACGGGCGCCGAGATCGTCTTCGACGACGTCGTCAAGAAGTACCCGGGCCAGGCGAAGGCGGCCGTCGGCGGCCTCAGCCTTACCGTCCCCGCCGGCGAGATGGTCATGTTCGTCGGCCCCTCCGGCTGCGGCAAGACGACGTCGCTCAAGATGATCAACCGGCTCATCAACCCGACGAGTGGTCGCATCACGATCGACGGTGACGACGTCAAGAACCACAAGGTCGACGACCTGCGCCGCAAGATCGGCTACGTCATCCAGGGTGGCTCGCTGTTCCCGCACCTCACCGTCGCCGACAACGTGGGCGTCGTGCCGGGGCTGCTCAAGTGGGACAAGAAGCGCATCGCCGCGCGCACGGACGAACTGCTCGACATGGTCGGTCTCGACCCTGCGCGCTACCGCGACCGCTACCCCCGCGAGCTGTCGGGCGGGCAGCAGCAGCGCGTCGGCGTGGCCCGTGGCCTGGCGGCCGACCCACCCGTCATCCTCATGGACGAGCCGTTCGGCGCCGTCGACCCGATCACCCGGCAGCGGTTGCAGGACGAGATGCTCAGCATCCAGCGCCAGCTGAGCAAGACGATCATCTGCGTCACGCACGACATCGACGAGGCACTGAAGCTGGGCGACCGCATCCTCATCCTCTCCGAGGGCGGGCGGATCGAGCAGTACGACACCCCCGAGAACATCCTCGCGGCGCCGGCCAACGAGTTCGTCGAGGACTTCGTCGGCTCGGGTTCGGCGCTGAAGTCGCTGCAGCTGACACGCCTCGACGAGATCGGCGCGACGCAGCTGGGTACCGTCACCGTCGGAGCCGACGCGTCCGAGGCGCGCGAGGCCGCCCAGCGTGGCGGTTCCCCCAACGTCGTCGTGCTCGACGAACGCGGACGCCCGGTCGACTTCATCAACGTCGAGCGGATGCGCGGCACCCGGGTCGAGAACCGTGGGGTCAACCTCATCACCGTCGACTCGCGTGCCACCCTCAACGACGCCCTCGACGCGATGCTCACCTCGAGCCACGGCGCCGTCGTCGTCACCGGCGGGCGCGGCGAGTACCGCGGCGTCGCGTCGTTCCAGCAGGTGATGGAGCACATCCGTCAGGTGCAGGAGCAGGCGGCCGCACTCAGCGAACGCGTCGACGGAGAGGCTGACGCGAGCTCGACGGTCGTCGCCAACACCTCCTCGACCACGGACTTCGACGCTCAGGCCGACGAGGGGGAGCAGCGATGAGGAAGCGCCTGGGGCGTGAGCGGTTCGGCATGATCGTCGGCCTGCCCATCCTCATCCTGCTCGTCGGCGGTGGCTGGGTGATCTGGCGCCTCAACGCCGACCTCGACGACATCGAGGCCCGCCAGCTCGAGTGGAGCCTGCTCGGCACCCTGTTCTGGCAACACCTCAAGGTGACGGCGGCCGCTGCCGTCGCGGTGCTCGTCACCGCCATCCCGCTGGGAGTGCTGCTGACGCGTCCGAGATTCCGGCGATTCTCCGGCCCCGTCATCGCCATCGCGAACGCGGGACAGGCGACGCCCGTCATCGGCCTCATCGTGCTGCTCGCGATGTGGATCGCGTTCGACTTCTGGACGGCGGTGCTGGCGCTCGCGATCTACGCGTTCCTGCCGGTGCTGCGCAACACCATGGTGGGGTTGCAGCAGGTCGACCAGACGCTCGTCGAAGCCGCACGCGGCATGGGCATGAGCCAGATGGCGACGCTCCTGCGCATCGAGATGCCCCTGGCTGCGCCCATCATCATGGCCGGCGTGCGCACCGCGCTCGTGCTCGTCGCGGGCACGGCCTCGTTCGCGGCCTTCATCAACGCCGGTGGCCTGGGCGAGCTCATCACGACCGGCATCAAGCTGTTCCGCTACCCCGTGCTCGTCAGCGGCGGCATCCTCATCGCGCTGCTCGCCCTCGCGTTCGAATGGGCCGGGCGCCTGCTCGAAGCCCTGCTCACGCCGAAGGGAATGTGATCGGATGACACGCCAGCGAATGAGGCGAGCGACGGGCGCCGTCGTCGCCGTCACGACGGCCGTGACGCTGAGTTCCTGCGGCCTCGGCACCTCGGGCGGGCTGACGACGAGTGCCAAGCTCGCGGGCCCCCTGGCCTCGGTGAAGAAGCTCGACGGGCTCGACATCGCGGTCGGTTCCAAGGACTTCACCGAGCAGCAGATCCTCGGCAAGATCGCGGTCATCATGCTGCAGTCGGGCGGCGCGAAGGTGAAAGACTTCACCGCCATCCCCGGTTCTGCGGCCTCGCGCCAGGCGCAGCTGACGGGGCAGGTGCAGCTCATCATGGAGTACACGGGCACGGCGTGGATCACCTACATGGGCAAGACCGACCCCATCGCTGATTCGCGCAAGCAGTACGAGGCCGTGAAGGCGGAGGACGCCAAGAACGGGTTCACCTGGCTGGAACCTGCGCCCATGAACAACACGTACAGCCTGGGCATGCGTCAGGACTTCGCGAAGAAGTACGGGCTCAAGGATCTGTCGGATCTCAAGAAGGTGCCTGTCGGCGAGCGCACGTTCTGCATCGAGTCGGAGTTCGCGAACCGCAACGACGGCTTCCAACCCATGCTCAAGGCGTACGGGATGACGTACGGCAAGGACGTGCCGACCGGCAACATCCGCAAGATGGACACCGGCGCCATCTACTCGGCGATCGACCAGAAGGTCTGCAACTTGGGTGAGGTCTTCACGACGGACGGGCGGATCAAGAGTCTCCACCTCGACGTCATGAGCGACAGCAAGCACTTCTTCCCCAACTACAACGTCTCGCCCGTGGTCAAGACGACGATCTACGACACGTATCCGCAGATCGCGCAGATCCTCGAACCGGTCGTGAAGAAGCTCGACAACGACACCCTCATCGATCTCAACGCCCGCGTCGACGTCGAGGGCAAAGATCCCGGCAAGGTCGCCGAGGAGTGGTTGAAGAGCGAGGGCTTCATCGAGTAGGTCGTGGCCGAGGGTGCTGATGGTGCGTCGTCAGCTGCCCGACTTCTGTGCAGCTGCCCCAGGAATGTGCTGAACAATCCTGGGGCAGCTGCACATTTCTCGTGCAGGTAATGGCACGTCGTCGGCGTGGCGGCACTCGAGGGGCACGGGTGTCACAAGGCGCGGGCGACGAACTCCCGCAGATCGGTGATGGTGCGTACCTCGTGCATGTCGACGATGGCGGCGTATCGGTGTGCGACGGAATCGCCCTGGCCCCACTGTGATTCGGCTTCCGGGTTGAGCCACATCGCGTGCCTCGCCTGCTGCGCGATGGTGCGCAGCGCGTCGTAGCGCGGGTCGGTGTTGTTCGTGCGCGCGTCGCCGAGGATGAGGACGGTGGCACGCGGCGTCACCGCGTCGAGGTGGTGTTCGACGAAGTCGGCGAACGTCTGGCCGTAGTCGCTGTTGCGGTGCCCGCGCGTCATGCGCCGGTTGCCCTTGAGCGCTTCGACGAGGTCGCCGTCGCGCCCGACCTCCTTGACGACCGCGGTCAGCTCGTCGACGGTGTTGACGAACCCGAAGACGCGCACGCGCGCGAACTGCGCCTGCATCGCCTGCATGAGCAGGATCGTGAACCGGCTGAACCCGGCGACCGAACTCGACATGTCGGCGAGGATGACGAGCTCCGAACGGTTCGGCGCGTGATGCGTGAACACCGGCTCGATCGGTACGCCGCCCGTCGACATCGACGCCCGCAGCGTCCGCCGGATGTCGATGCGCCCATGTGACGCGCGGCGCCGCTTGGCCGCCATCCGCGCTGCGAGCTTGCGGGCGAGAGGGTCGACGACGCGCCGCATCTCCGCGGCATCGACGGCATACGTCTGGCTGAATGCGCGACGCTCGAGCGGCGTCGTGACGGCGTGCTCCGCCAGCCGTTCGACACCACGGATCTCCGCGTTGCGTCGCCGCGTCTCGGTCTCGACACGGCGCCGGAACGCGGCGACGCGCTCGCGGGCGTCGTCACGATCGAGCCGCGGCGTGAAGCGCTCCGGCTGCCACCCTTGATCGGCACCCATCGCCTGACCGCTACCACCACCCCCGCCGCCCGAGCTGCCACCGGCCGTGCCGCCGTCAGAACCGCCGGCTTCTGGGCCCTGCTGCATGAGCTCGGATGCGCGCGCGATGGCGAGGTTCGGCTGGAACTGCTCGATCGCCTGGTTCGCGCTGAACCCGTTCTCACCCTCGCGCCGCAGCACGCCGAACTCCGTGACGACGGTGGCTGCGAGGGCGTTCAACGCCCGCTCGTCCTGAGCGGCGAGAGCCTGCGCGAGGATCTCCTGCAGCGCCCTGGCGCGCTCGCGCAGGGCCGCGGCGTCCGCCGTCAGGGGGTCGAAGTCGTCGAGTGCGTCGAGCGAGTCGGGTTCGGGCTCGCCGTCGGGGTGAGCACCGGATTTGTCTGCGGCGCCGTCCTCTTCGAGGTCCGTCAGGCGCGTGCGCGCGCCCAGGGCGGCGGGAAAGTAGAGGTCGAACAACTCGTCGAACACGCGCCGCTGCTCGCCGCGTCGCATGAACGCCGACGCGAGACCCTCGCGCAGACGCTCGCGATCGTCGAGCCCGAGAGCGGTGACGATGCGCCCCGCGTCGATGACGTCGCTCGTGCCGACGACGACGCCGTGGCGCCGCAACGCGTTCGCCAACGACACGAGTCGACGCTGCAGCACGCCCGCAGACGCGATGCCCGGGCCGGCGGATGACGTCACGGACGCGCGCGGTCCGTAGCCCGCGGTGTCCGAGTGCGCAGCTCGCCGCCCGGCGCCCGGCGCACCCGCGCCGGCGGGGATGACGGCGTCGTCAGGCATCGAGCTTGAGCAGCGTGGAGGCGCGTTCGATGTCGTCCTGGTGCTTGAGCAGCACGCCGAGGTTGGCGCGCAGCACCGTCGCGTCGAGATCGCCCGTGCCGTCGGCTCCGAGGGCGATGAGGGTGCGCGCCCAGTCGACGGTCTCGGCGACGCTCGGTGCCTTGCGCAGTGGCATCTGGCGCAGTCGGTGCACGAGTCGCACGACGGATTCGACGAGCGCCGCGTCGAGACCCGGCACCTTGAGTTCGACGATGCGCTGCTCGAGCGCCGGCGTCGGGTAGTCGATGTGCAGGAACAGGCAGCGTCGACGCAGCGCCTCCGACAGGTCGCGGGCGGCGTTCGACGTCAGCACGACGAACGGTCGCTGCGTCGCACTGATCGTGCCGAGTTCGGGCACCGTCACCTGAAAGTCGCTCAGCACCTCGAGCAGGAGGCCCTCGACCTCGACGTCGGCCTTGTCGAGTTCGTCGATGAGAAGCACCGTCGGCTGCGTGTTGCGGATGGCGCGCAGCAGCGGACGCGTCAGGAGGAAGTCGTCGGTGAAGATGTCGGTGGCAAGCTCGTCCCAGTCGTGGGCGGCGCCGCCCGATGGCGAGCCGGCGGGGCTGGAGGCGTCCGGCTGAGCGTCCGCGGCGCTGTTCGTGGTCGATGTGGACGCGGCCGCGCCCGACGAAGACGCCTGTGCCAGAGCGGTGTTGGCGGTGATGCGCAGGAGCTGCTTGGCGTGGTTCCACTCATAGAGGGCGCGGGCCTCGTCGATGCCCTCATAGCACTGCAGCCTCACGAGGTCGGCGTCTGTGCCCGTCGCGCCGGACAATGCCGCCGCCACCGCCTTCGCCAGCTCGGTCTTGCCGACGCCGGCCGGCCCCTCGACGAGCAGGGGCTTGCCGAGGGCATCAGCGAGGAAGACGGTCGTCGCGATGGCGTCGCTCGCGAGGTAGCCGGCCTCGGCGAGGCGGTCGCGGACGTCGTCGACGGATTCGAAGTGCGCAGTCACCGTGCCATTGTCGCGGATGGCTCAGGCCGCGATCGGCGAAAACGCAGAACGGTTTGACCGGGTAGGCCCTCGGAACGATTCGATGTGACGCCGGCCCCACAGCTCGCGCACACCTCGCAGTCAGGTGTACGATTAAATATAGATAACCTAATTAAACGAAGGGAAGAGATGTCCACCGCGCATCCGCCAACCGCGCAGGCCCCGATGAGGACGATCTTGTCGCACGTCATCGTTCCAATCCTCATGGGCCTCATCATGTGCGCCGCCTACCTCGGTGGTTTCCACAAGCCGTCGCCCCACCACGTGCCCGTCGCCGTCGTCGGTCAGGCTCAGCAGGCCGGCCCGCTGGCGGCCAAGGTGCAGGACGCGTTCGGCGACGAGGCGGACGTCCGCACGATCGCGACGCCCGAGCAGGCCACGGATCAGCTGAAGCACCTGAAGATCTCCGCGGCCTACGTCCCCGGTGACGGCAAGGCCGAACTGCTCACCGCCGGTGGCGCGTCCGACACGACGAAGTCCGTCGTCGAGAAGATGTTCCGCCCCGTCGCGGAGAAGCAGCACGATGCGCTGACCGTCAAGGACGTCGCGCCCCTCACCGAGGACGACCCCGCCGGCCAGAACGGTTTCTTCTTCCTCGTCGCCCTGACGGTCGCCGCGTACGCCACGTCGATCGCCATCGGCGCGGCGGCTGCGAGCCGCCCATTCGCCCAGCGCATCGCCCTCGCCGCCGGCGCCGCCGTCGTCATCTCGACGATCGAACTCGCGATCGCGGCGTGGGGTTACGACATGTTCGGTGGGCACGTGCTCGCAACGTGGGCGCTGTCGCTGCTCTACACAGCCGGCGTGCTGACGGTCGGTGTCGGCCTGCACCCGATCGTCGGACGGTTTGCGACGCTGCTGTACTCGGCGATCTTCGTCGCGCTCAACTTCACCTCGTCCGGCGGCGTGTTCGCGCCCGTCATGCAGCCGAGCTTCTTCGGTTGGCTGCACGACTTCTGGATCGGCTCCGGCTTCGTCGAGGCGCTGCGTCGCATCATCTACTTCCCGGACGCCTCGATCGCCGGTCCGCTCACCATCCTGTTCGGTTGGTTGGTCGTCGGGTTGCTCTGTCTCGCAGCCGGATGCGCGGTCGAACAGCGACGTGTTGCGCGAGCCCGTGAGCTCGAGGAAGCTGCGTCCAGCCCCGTCGGACGCCACGCCGAGCAGGCGCATCAGGACGAGCGCGACGAGCTCGACCCCGAGACCGAGGAGGAACTCGAGGAGAACGTCGCCGTCTGACGTCCTCTCTCTTTGCGCCTAGATGC